>JAISLO010000259.1 GCA_031290815.1 Synergistaceae bacterium
GTGCCAGTTCGCGTAGTCGTGAGTTGGTTGAATGGACCTTGTTCGACGACGGCGGACACCGTACCGCTTGTAATCCCGAGGTCCGACGCCGAACCAGCCGTCGTAACGGTAAACGGCAAACCGTTCTTGCCCCTAAGTATCAGTTGTCCATTGCTATTCAGACTCGCATGTATGGTCGCCCCTGCGGCAATATTGATGGCATCGATCAGAGCTTGCTCATCTACAATCCCAACTAGCACGACGTTGTAAGTGTTGACACCGTCGTCAATAGTAAGCGTGCCAGCCGCTAGCGGATATGTCAGGCTTCTCAAATCAGCAGTTCCAGTAATAATAGACTCGACGGGCAGCGTCGACGACCTGGAGTTGTCTGGAATCCCCAACTGGCTCAAAGCATTGGTAGCCCCTGTAACGGTGAACGGAGTCCCGTCTTTCGACTGAATGACGAGCTGTCCCTTGCTGTTCAAGCTCGCTAGGATACCTGTACCTGCAAGCGAGGTTTCAGTATTTATTGCATCGACTACATCCTTCGCAGTTGCAGGGATTAAAACACTTAAATCAACAGTACCGACATTACCATCGTCGAGCGTGATGATCAGCTCGTCGGAGGGGAGCGTAAAGGTTGGCGCGTTATTGATCAGATCGACCGCCCCCGTCACGCTTGGCTCAAAGGCGACGCTTGCGGCGGTTACGTTGTTGGTCCCGCCAAAACCCAGAACTGCGAGGTCGCTCGCAACGCCGGCGCTCAACTCGAACTTATAGCCCTTGGGCGACCAGAGGATCATTCGCTTTCCGTTTGCCGAGTCCTCTATCAAACCGGCGCGGAGGTCCTGACCTTGGAAGCGCGTGTTGATCAGGTTTACCAAGTCTTCCGCGCTTGTCACGATCGATCCGAGAGAAGATGAAAAACTGTCGTAAAGATCAATCGTGTGAGACGCCCCGTTTATGGTTATCGTCAACGTGGACCCGGCTGTAAACGTCGGGAAACTCGTATTGAGGTTTACGCTTTCATCCCCGGTGAGTCCAGTAGCAAGTCCCATGTTCTGAGCGTTTCTGCCGGATATATCGAGCATCGACACGGCGGACCCGTCCTTCGCGGCTATGGATATCCGCATATCTCCGGTTGGAACGTCGTCAGACTTGTCGGGCGTGGTATTGTCACTGACCATGCCGGTCGCGACGAACGAGACGTCCAGCCAGCTTCCGGCGTAGTCGCGTATGCGGTTGGCGATGTCCAGCGGAGTGTCGCCATCAATAACCGGCACGTCCACTGTGTGTCCGGGCGTGCTGACTCGCATGACTCCAGCCGTTATAAGCGGAGGGGAGGGTATGAGCAACTTCTCCAGATGCGGGTTGCTCGTTATCCCGGCCGCTATGCCGAGCTGAATGGCCACGCCGCCGCTGTAATCCCCGAATCTGGGGTCTCCGTATCCCTTGTCTACTACTCGCAGGGGCTCGCCGGTCAGGGCGTACACGGCGAACGTCCCGGTCCCGGCCATGCCGCTGGGCGGGGTGTTCTCATCCCAGGCCAGCAGCTTGCCCCCGTACTGCTCGTTGACCTGGTCCACTATGGCCTTCGCGACCAGCTCTCCGGTGTACCTGTTGTTCTTGCAGACCTTCACCTCGAAGTAGCGCTCACCCACTGTGACGCCGAGCGTGGCGGGGATGTTTTCGTCGAAGAACTCGTAGGCGTCGTTTCCGTCATCGGGGTACACGACGGCCACATTTGGAATCGTTAGCGCCGTGCCGATGCCGAGCATCGAGGCGTAACTTCCCGCGCCGTCCGAGGTCTTGCCAAGGCCGTCATAGATGGCGAAGGGCTCCCCGTCGATGGTGCGCAGAACCAGCCGCTGGGTGGCGGCCTCCTTGTTGTCCCCGCTGTTGTGGAGAGGGTCCAGAAATGGATCGCTGCCGTCCGGTTCGTCGGTCTCGACCACGGCCTGCAGCCAGTCGCCGCAGACGCCGTTTATCCTGGAGGCCAGCTCCACTATCGTGAGGTCGGCGTCGTCGGCTATGTAGATCTCGGCGCGCCTGAGGCCGCTGACGATTTTCAAGTCCACCGCCTGGCCTGGGCCTGTGGTATTCCAATTTGTGTTCATTTGGAGCTCCGTGCTGGACATAGACGTCTCCATGCCCATGAACGACGCGAAGCCTATGTGCGTGTGGTCCGTGTTCTTGACGATCTCGGACGAGCCTATCGCGTACTTCCCCATGACCGCCGCGGCGCTGCCGTAACCGGTCAGAGTCACCGGGCTGTCCGATATGATCTTCAGATACGAGACCTCGACATCATCGTCAAGAGTGTTCCCGACAGTGACCACCGGGTGTGTGGAGAGAACTGCGAGTTTATTCTCTATGTTATCCTTTATCTTCTCAAGATCTTCGCCAGCCGCCACTGGTATCCAATATTTATTGCCACCGTACTCCAGCGACAACCAACCGTCTCCATCGGCGACGAAATTCTTATCGACGTAATTCGTCTCCAGGGTATATTTGCCGCTCGAGTCAGGCGTTGGGTTTGACGATATGGACGAGCCCTCGGAGAACAGCATCGGCATGGGAGGCGGGGGAGCTCCTGTACCAGTCGCTTTAACGCTGAACTTCTCGCCGCTTATTGACTCGATGATGAGTTCGCTGCCTGGAATCGACGTGGTAAACAGCGGGTTGCCACTACTGTCAGTTAGAGCATTTATTGCGCCTGCTACCTCAGCAATAGTATTCCCCGAAACGGTTGGAATATTATATACAGAACTGCCTATCTTAATTTCAATGTTTCCTGTTGGGAAAGTTGCTGCGGCATCCACCATTTCAATCGTCAGCGTCTCGTTCCCCGAACTGTCGAGCGACGATACGGCGGCCGTGGTTCCCGGCACGAAGAGCGCCGACGCTCCGCCGGTCGTCTCCAGGTACATCTTCTCGCCGGGCACCCTCGATACTATGTCCAGCCACTCGTTCATGCCGTCCGTCTTGTAAGCCGCCCATATCCTGCCGTCCGGCAGGCTGTTCAGCTTGTCGGCTATTTTCTTCAGGTCGTCGCTATTAGATGGGTCGGCTGCGTCGGCTTCGACATCCACGGTGTAGATGGTACCGTCGAGGAATCTGATCTTGATCTCGCCTGGCGCTCCCGCCACACGTTTTATTTTTCCGTAGGCCGCGCCCATCATGCCCTGGGCGAGCTGTTTCGCGTCCTCCTCCTGCCAGCTCGTGAGGCGCACCGGCTCGCCGGTGTGGCTCTTTATCTCCAGATACTGCACACCGCGGTCGAGGTCCTGAACCACGGTCGCCTTGAGGAGGCCGGAGACGTCGCCCATCTCCGTGCTGTTGTTGATGAGGTCGGCTATCTCCTGCAGACTGTACCCCTCTAGCTGCTCTCCGGGGTCGCGGAAGCGGTTGTAATCCTCGGAGTCCGCGCTCGCGTTGCGTATCTCGTCCTCCCACCGCTCGGGGATGCGGACCTTGACCGTGCGCCAGCCGACCTTGAACTCCAGTATCTCGTTGCGGCCCTGCCATTTAAAATCTATCGGAAGCTCGATGCCCTTCAGCTTGTTGTCCTTCTCGTCTAAGGGGAATACCTCTCTGCCGTGAACGGACACCTTGCCGGTCACCTGGCGGGCGAACTCCCAGAATATGTCGTACTGGTTGCCGGCGTAGACAACCTCTCCGTTCGGGCCGAGGTTGAACGGCGGACTGTCCGCGTCCAGCCCGGCGAACAGATAACTGCCGTCTATCGCGGAGTTGGCGAACCCGCGAAGCGCCTCCTTGATGCCGCGAAGCTCCTCGGCCACCGCGTTCAGATCGACATCCACCAGGCCGCCGTCGCCGGCGTAGATCGCCAGCTCGCGTATCCTGTGAAAGACGTTGTTCATGTCGCCGAGGGCGCTGTCCGAGAACTTGAGCCAGCTTATGGCGTCCTGGAGGTTCTTCCTGTACTGCTCGCCCTCCGTCATCATCGTCTCCAGCCCCATGCCCTTCGTCACGGCGTTCGGGTTCTCCGTGGCGGAGTTGTACTTCCGCTGAGTCGTCATCTGCTGCTGAACGGACAACAGCTTGTTCAGGTTGTTGTGCATGTCGTTCAGGAGAAGCGTTTGCATCATCTTGTTCGTAACTCGGTATGACATAATCGGCACCCTTCCTCTCTACAGCCCTGCGCGGCCCATGCCGTTTATCACGCGGTCGAGCATGTCGTCAAGGGCCGTCATATAGCGCGAGACAGCGCTGATGCCCTGCTGAAATCTGATAATGTCCATCATCTCCTCGTCCGTGTTGACCCCCATCACGGAGTCGCGCAGCGTCTCCAACTGGTCCACGACGTCCCTCTGCGTCTCAAGCATGTAGTTCGTGGTGTAGCCCTGAGTGCCGAGGTCGGCGACGAACTTGAGGAAGTACTGATTGAAGTCCGCAGTCCCCTTGTCGAGCACCTTCGTCTGCTTGAGCTGCGCTATGGCAAGCGCGTTGTCCCCGTCCGCGGATCCCCTGCTGTGTCCCGTTCCGTCCCCGGAGCCGGCCGCTATCAGGCTGATGTCTTTGGCTACCTCGTCGTTTATGGCGAAGTTGTTCACTTTAGAAGCCCCGTACCTCGCCGATATGTGCCGGTAGAACGCCGTTCCGGTCGTCTCGGAGTTCACCCCGCTGCCGTGCCCGGAGTAGTGGACGGCGTTGACCTCCGTCACCATCTCGAAGGCGATCTGGTCGAGATAGTCCTCGAAGCCCAGCGTCATGTCGTCGCGGCATTCGAGGACGGCGTATATCTCGCCGGTCGTCAGATGCGGCCGCACCGTTATCAGCACGGGCTCGTTGTGCGAGAACTCGCCCCCGTCCTCCAGGTAACGGGTGTTGAGCCCGTGGAGGTTGAGACGTATCCCGCTTCCGAAGCGGTCCAGTTCATCGGCCATGCGGTTCACCCAGATCCATCCCTCGGGGCTGCTGGTGCCGTCGTCGATCTTGAAGACTCTCGCGTCCTTGAAACTGTTGCTCTCGGAGAGAAAGTGCTTTCCGTCGTATATGAAGTACGCGTCGTCCACGAAGACGTCGCCCTTTATTATCGTGGAAAACGCCGTAGGGTCGGTGTTGAGCTGCATATAACCCGTCGTTCCAGTGGCGTTGCTCGGGCCGTCGGAGTTGACCAGGCCCAGGAGCTTCGCGACCGAAAAGTCGCCGTTAGCATCGCATACGCTGCCCGGAAGCACGTTGATCCTGTTGGCCTCGCCCGACACATCGCTCGTCAGCGCCAAGTAGTACGTCCCGTTGGGCTCCCTCACTACGTTGGCGTGCAGCCACTCCTCCGGGCTCGACGGGGCCGTCCCAGGCGGGTTGGTAGGATACGCGGGACTGCCGCCGAGCACGAGCTCGCTCTTGTAAGCGTCGTTTATCTTGTTCGCTATGGTAGTCAGCGAGTCCTCCTCAGTCACCACTATCTCTACGGCCGGGTTCTTGTTGGCGATCTCCATCTCTTGCGCCAGGGTTCCGATAGTGTCCGTTATGGACAGCAGGCGTCCGCGCATGGACGGGATGTTCGCGCCCTCTATGGTGAGCGATTCGGTTCCTTTGTCGTAGGTCGTCTTGAAAGCGCGTTCGCCCGTTGACAGGGTTACGTTGGCCACGGCGTTCGCTATGTCCTCGACCTTGAGATTTTTCCCAACGCTCGTGCCCAGCGTGGAAGTTCCCGCGCTCGACGTAAATTCCCATCCGCCAGCACCGCTGTTGGCCGCGCTGTCATACTTGGCCGTTATGTACGTCTCGAACTCGCCGGCGGCGATGCGGAACTTGAACTCGCTCGGATCCGTCGCGATCAGAGGCTCCTTGGCCACTATTCCATTGTTTGCGGGTACCGAGATATCGATGAAGCCCTTGCTCTGCGCCTGCACTCCGGCGTTGCCGACCTGGAGAGAGAACGTCCCGTTTATGCCGAGCTTCTGATCCTTGGAATAAATCGTGTCCATGCGCTCGCCTCCGGCGGACGCTCCTGGCGCCCCGCCGACCATCCACGTGCGCCCGTTGGCCAGCCTCTCCACGAACAGCTCGTGGACTCCGTTCCTGCTGCAACTCTCGGGCGGGGTGGCACCGCGCTCTATTATGACAGAGGCCACCGACAGATCCGATATGTGATCGTACTGGTTGTACTCGACCTGCACGTCGTAGTATCCGAGGTTGCCAACCATCGGGACGAGAATGAGGTGGCGCGTGTTCTTTATCTCCGTCCCCTTGCAGTTGTACTGGGCTCCGCCCTGGACGAGGAGCTTTCCGTTGAGGTCGATCTTGTAGTCACCGTCCGTCTCGTCGAGGGACGGGCTTCCTACGGTAGCGCCGGTCAGCTTGCAGAGGCGCTCGGCCATCAGGTCACGCTTGTCCATCAGGTCGTTCGGGTTCTCCCCGGCGTTCTGCGAGGCCGTTATCTCCTTGCAGAGGACGGCTATGTCGTCTATGAGCTTGTTCGCCTCGCCGACCATGTCAAAGACCTTCTCGTTCAGATCGGCCCTGTAGGCGTCGTAGTTTTTGCGCATGTTCAGCAGGGACTCGATCATGTTCTTCGTGCTCTCGACCATCGTCTCGCGCGTCGTCGCGACGCCGGGCGTCACGTGGACGTCCTCCACGCTCTTCCAGTAATCATCCAGCGCGGTCTGGAACGTGGACCTGTCGTACTCGCCGACGTAGAATTCGAGGTTGTTTATGTTGCTCATCCTCGTCTCGAGGTAGCCCAGTTTGGGAAGCTCCCTCCTGTACTGGGCGTCGACGAACAGGTCGCGCATCCTGGTGATCCCGGTCGTGTCCACTCCCTGTCCGACCCAAAAACCGCCGTCGTTGATCGGCGCGTTCGCAGCGGCGTTGACCCGCTGCCTCGCGTAGCCCTCCGTGTTGGCGTTTGCCACGTTGTGACCGGCGGTCTCAAGCCCTCTCCTGTAATAGCTGAGGGCGACTCCGCCCGACGATAAACCGGCGAACATATTTCCCATCTTCTATGACCTCCCCCCGGCCTACAGGCCAACCCTGCCTATTCCGCTGATTATGTGATCGATGACCTGGAACATCGTCGATATGTATTGCGAGGCGTAGTTGAAATTCTGGTTCATATCGACTACGGAGAGCATTTCCTCCTCGGTGTTGACTCCCATGACTGAGATTCGCTGGGCGCTTATCTGCTCCGCCACGTAGTCCTGAGTCTTCAGCGCGGCGGCGGCGGACTTTCCAAACGCCCCGATCTCGGCCACGAAATCGGCGTACACCGCGTTGAAGTCAGCCATGCCGCCCATGAAGAGCGTCGCCTGCTTCAGCTTCGCCAGGCTCAGCGCGTTCGTGCCGTCCATACTGCCGAGAGATTCGCCAAGGCCGCCGCCCGACGCGGACGCTATCCTGCGCTGGTCGGACATGACGAGACCGTCTACCTTGAGTTTTCCGAACGCTCCGTATGGGCCTGTGATCGCGTCGAAGAACGCCATCCCCGTGACGTTATCGTATCCGCCGCTGGCGTCGCTTGTCCCGTAACCGGAGTAGTGTATGGCGTTAAAGTGGGTGGCGAGCTGATACGCCATCTCGTCGAACGTATCGGTCTGCGCCAGCAGAACGTCGTCCCTGAGCTTCAGGTTGGCGAATATCTCGCCCTTCGTGAGGTGATGCCTCACGATTATCGTCGTCTTTCCCTCACCCTTCAGGGATACCCGGATGCCGGGGTAGATATCCGACATCTCCGATGCCCACGCCTCCCCGCCCGGAACGATGTAGCGCGCGCTCTTGAAGTCGTTGGCGGAGGACAGGTACTCCTTGCCGTCCATGCTCACGTAAGCGTCGTCTACGAATACGTCGCCTCCCTCGGTGTAGCGGTTTATCACGACGTCGTTCTGTCTGTCGAGCTGAATGTAACTGACGGCGTTCGTCTGCGGCGAAGAGCCCGGGATATCCTCGACGAGCCCCAGCACCCTCGCCATGTTCATCTCGTTCACGTTGCCGCCGCACACCTTGCCTGACAGGACGTTTATCCTGTTGGCCTCTCCCGCGACGTTGCTCGTTACGCACAGGAAGTAGCCGCCGTCAGGGCTGCGCTCGACCGACGCGTGCACCCACTGCTCCGGCGAACTGGGCGGCGTGTTCGGCGGGTATGTCGTATATGGGACGTAGTTGTTCGGAATGCCGTCGTTGTCGGCGACCTCGATGATCTCGGCCCTGTCGAACATGTACGCGTTGTTTATCTTGTTAGCGATGGTCTGGAGCGAATCGCCGGCCTCGACGTTTATCACGACTATGGGGTTCTCGTTCGCCAGGCCGGACGAGCGCATCAGTTCGCCCGTCATGTCCGATATCGAGAGGACATGTCCGTTCTGTCCCTCCAGCACGAGAGTGCCGGAGTCCCAGAACTCGCCAGGGGCCCTGACGTACGCTCCGTAGTTATTATTTATAAATGTACCGAGATCATTCACCGATACATTGCCCGCAGTGCCAATTGAAGCCGGAGTCACTCCGCGGTTGTCGCTTATTTCCCATTGAGTGGCATTCCACGTCAGCGAGATCGTGCTCTCGAAGTCGCCCGCCGCGATGCGGAACGTGTAGAACTCGCGGTCTCCTGGCCCTGGCGCGCCGAGGATTTTGCCGAACCCCGGAGGATTGGCCTCGTACACCTGACTGTAGGCCCTGACGCCCCGCGAGCCCACCTGAAGGGCAAACGACCCTGAGAGCGGCGCGAGGGAATCGTTAGGGCTGAGGACGTTGTCGATCCTCTCTCCTCCGGCGCTCTGTCCCAGGGCGTGGCCTACTGTCCAGTACATCTCGTCCGCCGTGCGGATGACGTCCAGTTCATGGGTCCCGTTGATGGAGCAGCTTCCCTCCGTCACGCGCAGGTCGTCGGCGTAGGTCTCTATGATCACCTGAGCCGCGTCGGGGTTGCTGGTTATGTCGTATTGGTTGTATTCGATCTGAACGTCGAAATAGCCCTTGTTGGCCGGGTTTTCAACTAAGATCAGGTGGCGTGTGTTCGTCCCCTGGACGACGAGCTTGCCGTTTATGGCGATCTTGTAGTCGCCGTCCGTCTCGTCGCGGGAGGTTCCGACCTCCGCGCCGGTCAGGGCGACCAGCTTGTCGGCCAGGAGATCGCGCCGGTCAAGGAGGGAGTTGGGCTCTCCTCCCGCCACTCGGACGTCGAGTATCGCCTTGTTGAGCACGGCGATCTGATCTATGTACGAGTTGGCGTCGGTCACGAGGTCCCTTACGTTTCCGTTCAGCTCGGCCCTGTAGCCGTCGTAGACGGACGACAAATCGGACGTGAATTTGGCGAGCGTGTCGGCCTCCAGCAGAAACGCGTTGCGGACGGCGCTGTCTGAGGGCGCTTTATGGACCTCTTCGAGCCCGGTCCAGAAGGAGTCGAGAACTGCGTTGAAGCCCTTCTGGTTGACGCTCACTATGAACTTCTCGACGCGCAGCACTCCGTTCGCCATCGTCTTCCAATACGCCTGCTCGGTGGTCGTGCGGCGCATCTGCGCGTCGAGGAACATGCTGCGCATCCTGTCTATGGATGTTATCTCGACACCTGTCCCGAGACGGCTGTATTTCGGGATGGTCGACAGCGCGTCCGAGGCTTGCTTGCTCACGGCCAGACGGCTGTAGCCCTCCTTGTCGGTGTTGCTGATGTTTATCCCCGCCGTCTCCATTCCCTTTTTGAAGTACTCTACCGCTCTGCGTCCCGTCTCTATTCCGTGATATGTGCTGACCATCGAAACTCCTCCCAATGCGGGTCTGCCATCCTTGGAATATTCGCTCCTCTGTAAGCGCGTCCTGACCGCAAAAAAATAACCAGAAAACGAAATTCGTCTCCCTGGTTAGTATCGACAGTATGAGATCAAAACTTTTGGGGTTGAGCTGGTTAAATGACCAACATTGTGGTGTTTTTGTCCGGAAGCGGATTATGAAGGGTCTGATTTTATGTCGGGAATCATGAATGATAAAGATCTTAAACCTTGATGGAGCCCGCATTCCAAAACGGGCAATTCTGTTTCACGGATAGCAGGCTGTCTCGGAATGACAAACCCGAGACGCCGGATCACTCATATATATTTTATTCCGCGCTCTGTTATATCCTCGTGTCGAACGTGCCAAGGGCTCCCGGGGAGATTAACTTTTCGCCGAGCCGCCGCCATTCGGTGATCAGCATTTCGTTCAATGTGCGGGCTTCGTTCATCAGCCGGGATAAAATGGACATTTCGACCTTCAGCTTTTTAACGGTCTCAATCAGCTTCTTGGCTGACTCCTCCAGCACCCCCGCTTCCTCAGGAGGGAGGGCCCCGATGATTTGCGAGAC
>JAISLO010000260.1 GCA_031290815.1 Synergistaceae bacterium
GGGGGAGCAGAAGCATTTAGTCTGACGACAGGAAACCTTTTCAACCCACATTTCGCAAAAAAGCACAACTGCGAAATGTGGGTTTCAAGTTTCCAGTGACAAGTTTCGTCCTAAAACCAACCTCGCCGCTAAACCCAGAGAGGGTTGTCCCAGAGGACGAGCCTCTGGCCTATGCCCTTCTCTGTCGCCATTTCGTAAATCCTGTTTGCCACCGCAACGTCAATCGCGCCGACGCCGTGCAGGCATGACACCGTGAGCTCGTCGTCGCCGCGCCGGCCTGGCTTTTCTCCCGAGACCAGCTCGTGAATTTCCGCCACGTCCTCTCGTTTCAGCTTGCCCTCGTCGGCCAGCTTCTTGACGAGTGTGCCCGCGCCGCGGCTCAATTGCTCCCAGTTGTCGACGGCCACCCTGTCGGCGCCGAGCAGGACGTCGTCCTCGATTTCATACGAGCTCATCTGGATTACGGTCGCATTGTCCTTGAGCCACGCCCGTTTGAGGAACGGAGTCCTCGACGTGGTCTCGGTCACCACTACGTCGGATTTTCTGACGGATTCCTCCAGATCGCGGCTCGGGACTACGTTGACCTTGCCGATTTTGCCCCGGAACTCGGACGCCAGGTCCTCGGCCTTCGCTTCGTTCAGGTCACGGAGCAAGATCTCCTTTAGCTCCGGCAGCACCTCGTTCATGGCCATTATCATGGTCCTGCCTATTACGCCAGCCCCAACCAGACATACGGTTGATGAGTTCTTCCTGGCCATTCGCTTTGCCATCACGCCGGCCATTGCCGACGTTCTCATCGCTGTGATGAGCGTTCCGTCCATTATCGCCTTGGGATAAACGGTGTCCGGGTCGCTCAGCGTCACCACGTCCACACCGTATGGCATTCCGGGAACCGTTGCGTTCCGCTTTGACTCCGCCGCCCATTTGAACCCGGCCACCGGGGTATTCCCCTTGACATACGCCGGCATCGACATGAAAAACGATGTCCAGTTCTCGTTGTCCGGCAGGCCGAGCTTGATCTTGGGAGGGTTGATGACACATCCCCCGCTCAGGCCGAGACATGTTTCCTCGACCACATCGAGAACCATCTTCATATCAAGCAGACCGGCCGCCACCACATCCTCCTGCTTGAGAAACAAAATCTCCGGCTTCTTCAATTCGAGGCAACCTCCATAGCAATCGTTTTTTTACGTCTTATCAATCCATGCGGTACTTCTTCTTGAGTTCCTTTATCTCGCCCGAATCCTTCAGCTCCTTGAGCGCGGAGTTCAATGCGTCCATAAACTGCTGGTCGTTCTTGCGGATCGCGAATGAAAAGCCCTCGTCTGGCTTGTTCACTACCTGCCTGAAGGCTATCTTCAACGCGCCCTTGAATCTTTCGCTGTCGATGTAGCTGTTCGCGACGAGCGTACCTATCAAAACGCAGTCGTTGCGTCCGAGGATGACCTCGCGCACCGCGTCGTCCGTCTTCTGATAGCGTTTTATCTCAAGTCCCATGTCGAGATTGCTGAGAAAGTTGTCCTCGACCGTTCCTAGCTGTACGCCGACGATCTTTCCCTTTATGTCTTCCAAGGTTTTGAGCGTGTCGTTATCCGCCTTTGTGAGAATGGCGGCGTCGGCTATGTCGTACACGTCCGAGAAGTCGACCTTCTGTTTTCTCTCCTCTGTGGAGTTCAGCGCGGCCGCTATAACGTCGATCTTGCCTGTGAGAAGGGCTGGGATCAGCCCGTCGAATGCCATGTCAACTATCTCGATTTTTCTGCCGATCTTCTCGGACACCTTTTTGACGAGGTCCATGTCGAAACCGGTCAGGCTGTTGCTGCTGTCATAAAATTCGTAGGGCGGATATGTACCCTCTGTACCCACTGTAATGACGTCCTTCTCCATTACAGATGCCGCCAGAGCCGCGCCGGACACTGCACAAGCGAGCGCCGCGGAAATAATAACCATGAACATCAACTTCTTTAACACAAAAACACACCTCCGTTTTTTTGGGTCACGCCACGTTCCATTTCTTCTCGACCCGCCTCAGCGCAAAGCCTGTGATCGAGGTCAGCGCCAGGTAGATGGCGCCTACTACTATAAAGGTTTCAAACGATGCGTATGTCACGCTGCGAACTTGCTGACCGGCCATTGTAAGCTCCGTTATCGCCAGAGTCGAGAGGAGGGATGACTCCTTTATCAACGTGACGAACTCGTTTCCGAGGGCTGGCAGCATGCTGCGCACTGCCTGGGGCAGGATGACAAAGCGCATGGATTTGCCGTATGACAGGCCGAGCACCCTGCTTGCCTCCCAGTGGCCGGCCGGAACGCCTTCGATGCCGCCGCGGACTATCTCTCCCACATAACCGGCTGAATTGAGGGACAGGCCGATGACCCCCGATGCCATGCCGGACAGGTTTATACCAATCGTGGGAAGGCCGAAGTATATGAAGAACAACTGCGTCAAGGCCGGCGTCCCCCTGATGACGTATATATAGCACGCGGCCAGGATTTGGGACGGCTTGAATGGGATGACCCTGAGGATGCCGATTCCTATCCCGAGGATCACGCCGAAGATCAGGGACAGCATGGACGTCTCCACTGTCACCAGAGCGCCGCGCATGAAGAGGCCCATCCTTGGAATGACGAGGGAAAAGTCAAAACCCATGGATCTTCACCTCCGCTCCCTTTTGGACTACGCTCCCGCCCCCGCTCGCCACCAATAGTCTCTGGAGGAACTGTCTCGTCCTGGCGTGGCTCGGATTCGAGAACAGGAGCGACGGCGCGCCCTGCTCCACGATGCAGCCTTCGTCCATGAACACGACCCTGTCGGACACGTCGCGCGCAAACGTCATCTCATGCGTTATTATCAGCATCGTCATGCCGGATTCGGCAAGGCGCGCCATGACCTCCAGCACCTCCCCGACCAGTTCAGGGTCGAGGGCGCTTGTCGGCTCGTCGAACAACATTATCCTGGGCCGCATGGCAAGTGCGCGCGCTATCGCTACGCGCTGCTGCTGTCCCCCGGAGAGCTGGCGCGGACGCGCTTCCGCTTTGTCCGACAGACCAACGTCGGCAAGAAGGGTACGGGCGAGATCATTCGCCTCCTTTGGGCTCAGCCCGAGGGTTTGAATCGGCGAGAGGGTTATATTCTGCATCACGGTCAGATGGGGGTAAAGGTTGAACTGTTGAAAGATCATCCCGACGAGCCTGGCTATATCTCCGTTCCTGTGCCGCCCGCTGGACACCTCCACGCCGCACAGCGAGACCGAGCCGCTGTCCACCTTCTCCAGCCGGCACAGACACCGCGCCAGAGTGCTCTTGCCGGAGCCGCTGGGCCCTATCACCGAGACGACCTCGCCCTCGGCGACCTCCAGATCTATACCCATCAGAACCGGATTGTCCCCGAATGACTTATGGAGCCCCTTGACCGTGATTATCCCCCGTGAGCTTCCTTCCGCGGCGTCACACAACATCGATCTCTCCTTCGCTGAATGCGCTCGAAATGATCTACGCGGGCTGTCGCGTTCAACCCTCCTTTCCCCCGCAAAAATCAGAATTGCCGCGCAGATTGCGCGGCCGTTTTGGAAATCATGGTTCAAATGATACCCGTATATCAATCATAGGTCAATACCCCTCATCGCTCCTCGTTTCTTTGCTCATGAGCGGATTATACGAAGATCTTGCCTGGATTCATGATGTTGTTTGGATCCCATGCCTCTTTGACGGCCCGCATGAGGCTCAATTCCACCGGATCGATGATCTCCTCCAGATATTCCCGCCTCTTGATGCCGATGCCGTGTTCTCCGCTGATCTTGCCCCCCATGCCGTAGGTGATCTTGTAGAGCTCCTTCAAGCACTGACGCTCATTTTCTTTCCACGTTTCCATGGACATTTCCGGATCTTTGACTAAGGTGGCGTGGAGGTTTCCGTCTCCAGCGTGACCGTAACAGGGGATCTGTACGTTGTACTTTTTACCCATTCTCTCCAGCTCTGGGATTATCTCGGGAATCCGGGAGATGGGGACCACGATGTCCTCGATGCTCTGGATGGGGCTGTAGACCTTAAAGGCCTCCGCTATATTCCGGCGGACATTCCATATACGTTCGATGTTGTTTCGGTCCTCGGCAACATACACCTCTATGGCGCCGTTCGCCTCACAGAGCCTGCCAGTCTCGACGAGATCCATCTCTACCTGAGGCGCGCTGGTTCCATCGAGTTCGATGAGAAGCATAGCGCCGCAGTTCTCGTAGGGAAGGCTTTCGTTCAAGTATTTGCAGCTTGTGATAACCGAAAGTTGATCCATAAATTCAATGCTTGTCGGGGCTATGCCCTTCGATAGGATCACTGGAACCATGTCTATCGCCTCTTTGGGCGTCTCGAAGAGCGCAAGGAGGTCCGATTTGGCCGTCGGATGGCCAATCAGCTTGACTATCGCCTTGGTTACGATGCCTAAGGTCCCTTCGGATCCGATGATCAGGGATTTCAGATCGTAGCCGCTCACGTCCTTGGAAAGTTTGCCTCCGAGCTGGACGACATCTCCCCTCGGGGTTACAAATTCCATGCCTAAGATGTACCGCCCTGTTACGCCATACTTGACTGCCTTGCCTCCTCCGGCGTTTTCGGCGATATTGCCGCCTATCATGCAGGTCTGGAGGCTCATGGGATACCCCGCGAAAAAGAGCCCTTCCGCCTGCACCGTGTTGGCTAAATCGTTGGTTACCACTCCAGCCTCTACCACCGCCACCATGTTGGCCTTGTCCAGCTCCAGGAATTTATT
>JAISLO010000261.1 GCA_031290815.1 Synergistaceae bacterium
CGGGGCTTTGTTCAATCTCCGCGAAAAAACCGATCGCCATCCTCGAGTTTGGCGTGACTGAAAATCCCAAGCTGGGGGATAAGGCCGATTGGATTCGGGACGCAATGGATTCGATAAACTCCGGCCGCTATCCGAGGATCAAAGCGGTCAGCTGGTGGAACAAGAAATTGAGGCCGGATGGGAGCCGTTCGACGCTCGGGATAGACAGCTCGCAGGCGAGCCTCGACGCATACCGCCGCGGGGTAGGAGACCTGGTTGACGAGGCGCGCTGGAGCGAGTGAACGGCATTCGGAATCCCATTCGCAATTTTAATCGAGATCCTACATGCGTATCCTCATGACCGCCATTCCGGCGAACAACAGACAGACGAGGGCTGACACTCTGATGAGGCCGGCCGAGCAGCCTCCGGCGCCAGTCTCGGGGCCGTCGATAATGTGCTTGACGCCTATCGACTCGTAGGTCACAGGCGTTTCGAATTCCTGTTCGAAGCGCAGCCCCGGCTCATCCGCTCGGAGAAAACTCATCCCGCTGATACTGATGGATTCGAGGGATTCGCGATTCGAGGCTTTTCCGGATATCCGGAGCAGACGAGGACGAAGATCCGGAGACGCGTCACCGTCGTCATGCACGTATGGCAGGTCGCCGCAATTTGTCCCCGTTTCGGCGATAACTTCCGAGAGCCAGGAAACATAAGCGTCGGCGCTCACAACGCCATCGGCTGTCAGCGGCGCTGTGATGAGCGTTTGGTACGAGGCGTCGCCGCCTCGGATCGCTGTCAGCGTCCATAGAGAACCATCCTCGTTCACTATCTCGCCCTTCGCATCATGCCGCTGAGCGATTTCCACCTCTATCCTCATCGTTGTCGTCCTGCCGTCCGGCGAGGTTATGACGAATGTAACCGGCCCATTCGAGAAGTCTATCGGGAACGATATGTCCGGAGCGACAGTCGCGCCCGGAGGAAGGTTCATTCCGACACTCACCGAAGCGCTGCTCGATCCCGCGGAGAGCACGATGAGATACGATCCATCCGCTTGCTTGAGAGCGCCGTACGAACTTCCGCCGATGGTGACCGACACGTCCGAGTCCGGTAATTCGCCGGGTCCTGAAGCGGGCGGCGGAGCCGGGCTTTGATCGCTGGGATCGCTGCCTGAGCCCTCGTCTGATGTTCCGCCCGAATCTGTATCCGCGCCGGTCTCGTCATCGCCGGAGTTTTTGTCCGATTCCCAGGCGTCGGAGCCGACATCGCCGGCGTCGGAATCATCGTCCTGGTTCATATTGACATCGCCGACGCCACCTCCGCCCTCTGTCTGCGGGGGCAGCGGTGGAGACGGCATCGGGGGCAACGGCGGAGACGGCATCGGCTGCGGCGGCAACGGAATGGCCTTCACCTCGGCTGAGAGACCTGGCCCGGAAGCGTCGACGGCTCGGACCTTGAGTGTGTATTCCATCCCGTTTTTCAATCCATCCACGACACAGGAGACCGTCCGGGAATCGACCTCCCTCTTGCTCTCAGCAAAATCGCCGAAAGTCACTTCATATCGCATTATCTCGCTTTCCTCGCAACCGTCAGGGATATCCCATCTCAGAACGACCTGTCCGTCTCCGGGCAGAGCCGTCAGGTTTTTCGGCCGTCCTAAGGGCTCGATCCACTTCGCGTGCAGCGTAATGTCCTCCCCCACGGTGTCGGTGTCGAAATTCCACACTTGCTCGCAGGTTTCGCCCAAAAACCAACCGCCGAAATTATATCCCGGTCTCTTTGGATCCTCTTCCGGTTTGGTAACTCTTCCCTCCCATGCGACCGTCATCTCTGCGGGCTCGGGGGCCCCTCCGTGGGCGTTGAACGACACTACGGGCCGTGACACGGTTACGCTGCCGCTGCCAGCATCCTTCCAGCCGGACGGGCTTTCGGTGATCTCGCCGGCCTCCAGAGAAAAACGTTTCGCCAGTCCGCCTGCCGCAGCGGTGAGGCTGACGTCACCCGGTTTGCTCCAGAGGACATGCCAGTAGTCATCGTCTCCCGGCGCGGCATAAAATACCGCCAGGTTATCATCGCTGCTCCATAAAATATCCTCCTGCGCGGCAGTCCGCCTGGGGACCTTGAACGATGATCCGACGGGTTTTGATTGCTCGTCCGCCTCGAAGAACAGCGCGACGGATGCCAATTCCGAGGCGGATCGTATCGACACATTACCTGATTCGCACAGCGCAGTGGGCTGTGGGTAGCAGCCGGCTGGCGAGAGCTTCCACCTGCCGCTTTCTGCGAAACCAGGATCGCTGCCGTCGGTCATCTTCCATGTATCCAGTCCCACAGTGTCCGACTGTTCATCATTGCCTCCGATGCCGTTGGGCAGCCCCGTGCTCTGAGAGTCGAAGAAGCAACTAGAGACACTGCCCTTGTCTTTACCGATCACTCCGCCAATCAACTCACTGGCCCCGCTGAGGGCAATGACCCTGCCGCTGGCGACGCTGTCCGTAACTGTCCCTTCCGGATAGTTTATCCCCACGAGACCGCCGGTTGAATCTCTTCCAGTGACGCTGCCGCCAGCGAAGCAGCCTACGATTTTGTTTGTGTTCGAACCTACGAGACCTCCTACATATTTTACGCCCGTGACGCGGCCGAACGACGCGCAATTTTCTATTTTTAAAGAGTCAGCGCCACTGGAATTCTGTCCGACGAGACCGCCTACGGGAGTCTCGCCTTCGACATCTCCGGCCGACACACAGTTCAATATAGAACCACTGTTATTTCCGACAAAACCGCCGGCTGAACCACTGCTGTTTACTTTCACCTCCACGACTGCGAGGCTGTTTTCTATCGTGCCCATGTTATATCCGGCGAGTCCGCCAACCGATGAATTGCCAGAGACTCTGCCTCGGACCTCACAGTTGGAGACATTGCTGTCGGTATTCGCGACGCGCCCGACTAGCCCGCCAACGTTCGTTCCACCCATTACATTCACAGAGAGGAGACGGACATTTGAAATGCTTCCTCCATCTAAATATCCGAACAGTCCCGCAGCATTTTTGTTTTCCGGATTGGATATCCTCATATTATAGATCGGGAAACGGCCGCCATCGAAGCCGCCTTTGAATGGTTCCGAGGATCCTATCGGCGTCCACTCGTTTCCATCGAGGTCTATCGAGGAGATGACCTTGTAATATTTTTCGGAACCCTTTCCTTCGTTCACCCAACTTGCCATCAGGGCGAGCTGTTCCGCCGTCGAGATCAAGTACGGGCTATCAGGGTCGCCGTCGCCTAAATCAAAGCTGCTGGACTCGGAGACTTTGTCCTGCCAATTGCCCGCCAACGCCTGATTGTTTATTGAAAGCGACGTGAGGATGGAGAATAAAAAAATAAATATCGCGCGGGCAGACGCCTGTTTGAGATGCATCTTATTACAAAACTTAAACATTATCATGCAATCCTCCTCGATTATATTCGCATTTCCTCATGTTACACATGCATATATCACTCATCAAAGCGTATAATTGCTTAATAATAATTGTTACAAATTTATCAATTTTCTCGGTCTCTGGTATTGCTGCAAGTCATAAAAAAACGGCCCTCTTAGGTTCACCTGAGGGACAAAGAGTTTACGAGTGACAAGAGCGCTCTGAAATACGAGTCGGAATGGATCAGGAAGTATCGGCTTACAGATGGGTTGCGGAATAGCTTGAATAGCCTGAATCCTCGTCCGTTTTTACGACTGCGAAGGGATGATGATTGATGATATAATTATGCGAGCTTGGATTTCACGTCGCGCTAAATGGCAGAGGGAGATGCGTGCTTATGAACAACAATTCAAAGCTTCGGGATTTCGCGCTCATGTCTATGTTCGTCTCAATAATATTTATCATGACTTTCTCGCCGATAGGCTTTATACCGCTGCCGTTTGCTATGAACGCCACGATAGTTCACGTACCGGTCATAATAGGCTCCATCGTGCTCGGTCCGCGGGCGGGAGCGATTCTGGGCTTCTTCTTCGGCGTCGGCAGCCTGATCCGCGCGACTATATCCCCGACTTTGCTCTCCTTCGTCTTCTCGCCTCTGATCCCGTTTCCGGGCGCGGACCGCGGCAGCGCCTGGGCGCTTTTGGTCTGTTTCGTGCCTCGCGTACTGGTTGGAATCGTCCCGTATTATGCGGACAAATTCCTGGCAAACATCATTAGAAAGGGCATGGGTAGGCGAGTGATCCCGCCTTTTGTCGCGGGAATAGCCGGCTCGATGACGAATACTATTTTGGTCATGCTCCTGATATTTCTGATATTCGGCGACGCTTACGCCAGGGCCATGAACGTTGCCTCTGAGCTGGTACACGGAATGATCCTCACCGTGGTATTCGTGCACGGCATACCGGAAGCCCTGGTAGCGGGAATTTTTACCTACGCCGTCTGTAAAACTCTCGACGCAATAACCGAGAAACGCGGGCTCTGACACGCAATATCCGATGACGGAGAGAGGATGGAGTCATTTATTTCCGTTCTGTCCGCCCTCCGGCGTACCCCACCCCTTCATGATGGATTTCATCCAGGACGCGATTTTTTCGTCGTCCATCGGAGTTTGGGATGGCGATTCGTCATCCTGTCCATCCTGAAGGGCGTCGTTCAAAAGTTTCCCAACCATGTCGGCGGCTGGGGTCGCAGGCGCGTTAACAGACATCTTCTCTTCGAGTTTCTCAGCGTCCGACAACAGGTTCGAGAGGTCGTTTATCTCGTCCCGGCACTGGTTTATCTCATCCTGCATCCTGGCCCGCTCGTCGCCGCTCACCGGAAGCGCCGCCGCCGCTTCCGCTATGTCCCTCATCCTCTTCAGCCTCTTTATGACATCGTACAATACGGCATCCACAGGGGATACCGGCGGTGAAATTCCTGTATCCACAATCTCTATCATGCCGGAAGATTTCCTTGAATTCATGAAGTCCCTGGTTACGACGTGACCTCGGCGCGCGCTCTCATCTCCCGACGCGAGTTTTCTCAGCAGGTCCGCCCTGGACTTAGGTCCCCGAAACCCGCCTTTGTTGTCATCTCCAGAGCTTGACGCCATTCTCATCAGTCCTGTCGTAGTTTTACTTTGCTACATTATAACATGCGGCGGTTGAACTTCAGATATGCGATAATCCGGGTTCCGTTCCAGATTCATTCTAAAATAGACAAGTTATAATCATTATGATATTATGAAAAATACGGTTGCCGGGCTGTCCGGGTGGATAGCGCGG
>JAISLO010000262.1 GCA_031290815.1 Synergistaceae bacterium
GGTATGATCCAAAATCGCCTTCGCGGTCCCCGCCTTTGCGTGATATCCTACGAAGAACGCGGCATCAGCACCCTCTAAGCCTTCTGTCATGCACAACTCCTTTGAGGACCCGCTCAAAAGACGCACTCTGGAGTCAAACCCCATCTCCCCTATATCGATGTTTATCATGCGCCAGTGAGAATCGTTTACGATAACTTCGTCGGCACCAGCTTCAAGCGCCCCCTCTGTCACCGCCTTGACGTCGTGTAGCTGCATCCTGCATCCGAACGCGTACTCCCTATCGGCGTGATCCGTCTGAGATTCACGAACCACTCCAGTCGCCCCTTCCATATCCGCGCTGATGAAAACCTTCATACCTCTCTCCTTTCCCTATAAACGCCAAAAATCTCAATGTCGCATTATTTCATACCAATTTGAAATCAGGGGCCTAAAGTTAAAAGATTTTGATTACGGTGCTTATTTGCCCTCAGAAACACAATTAACGCCCGGTTGAAATCGAACTGGCATCAGTATGCCGTCAGAAATGTTCGTTTATTAATTTTATTATACCAAGAGCCGTTTTGTCTACCCGAGTTTAACGGCAAATATAGAGCGAAATCACCCTAATATCTTGCAAATACTGAAAAATATCAGTGTCGAACATCACCGGCATCAGATTATACTCTTGCCCATGATCCCAGACAGGCCGCTGCTGCGAACTCTATCGGCTATCACGTCCTTATCCTCCGTGTAAAGACCAAGACGCTTCATCCTATCGAAATAGACCGATCCGGAGAACGTATATTTCGTGCCCCTGCACTCGGGTTTTTTCATCTCGCCAATTACATGATTGACGAAGTCACCGACAGCGAGAGAGTCGGGGAACGTGAGGAGCGGCATTCCAGCGGCATGGCGAACGGCGTTGTGCCCGGCGAGCGAACCTGTGACTATGGCCTCGGTATGCCCCACCATCGCGCCGAGCTTCTCTCCCGCGCAGAAAATGTTTGTCGTTTCCCCGGACGCTTGAGCGGCGTTAGAGCAATTGGCAAAACGAAAATATCTCATAGAGTTTCCAAGTCCGCCCGCTAGCGGATCCTCGTAACGCGCCCTCTCGAAACCGGGTATCCGCCTTAAATCTTCAAGAGGATAGTACGACGTCATCAATTTAGCCGGTCCCGTATCGAGGAGAACTATGTTCTCCGCAAATTCAGCCGTAGCGTATTGCTGACAGGCTTTAGCGCTGAGCTTGTCGGAGCCTGCCTGAAGCTCCTTTGGGATCGGTATTACAGCTACGCCGTCGCGCTCAAGAGCGCTCGCTATTTCTTTCGAAAGCGACTCCTTGAAAAGTTTACAGGAACCGCTCATCGCGCCTGCGTGCCCGTCGGGTTTGACAGCATCCCACTCCTCCACGCCGGCAAGGGTCGTTATGCTGACCCGCGGCGAGAACGAGTGACATCTCAGAATGCACATGGCGCACCCATTGCCGTATTTTATACAGTTTGCGGGAAATGCCGAAGTGCCTGTGGCGTCAATGAAAACATCGCCCTCTATTATTTCGCCGCCGGAGGTAACGACGGAAATCATCCTGCCATCGCGTTTCTCGGCCTTCTTCACGCCCGCGGACGTCCTGACGTCCACCCCCATGCCGATTAAACATGATTTCACAGCCGGCTCAATTTCGTATACGTCGTAGAGACTTGAATGTTTGTGACCCGGAAACTCGATATTCTTGTGCCTCGCGCATCTGTCCATTACCGCGAACATATCGCCGCACCCAAGCTCCGCCATTTCCTCAGCGGCAGTGAAACGCCCGTTGTTGCGGAATATCCCCCCGACAAGACCCGTGCCAAGAAGCATATCGGCGCGTTCCAGCAATATTACGCCGGCTCCCGCTTTCCTGGCGGCTGATGCCGCCGCGACGCCGCCCCATCCGCCGCCGACAACCACGATGCTCTTTTTGTTCATTTCCATCACTCCTGTGATTTATTTGTAATTGATGTTCAAAATCAGGACTTAATTTTCACTTTCAAATCTTCTTTTATCCGCTCGGCGACGAGCTTGTCCAGCTTCGTCAAGTCGATAGGTTTGGACAGATAGTCGCTGAAACCGTTCTCCAGGAACATCTCACGCATTCCGGAAACCGCGTTTGCGGTCAACGCCACAATGGGGACGGTATCTTCTCCTTCCAATTTTCGTATCTCGGCCGCAGCCTCCACTCCGTCCATGCCATGCATCATGTGATCCATGAAGATGAGATCATACTGATTCTTCTTCACCAGCGCAATGGCTTCCTCTCCGGACGAGCACTTGTCGATATTCATCTTGTATGGCTGCAGCAAGCTCTCTATCACGGTCAGGTTGACTTTGGAGTCGTCCACAGCGAGAATCTTCGCCCCTGGCGCGATAAATTCGATGTTCCTCTTCTCCGAGTTGGGCCTGGCAGTTTCGATTCCATTCGCAAGCTGCCCGATGGGCCTCTTGTCCGCGACGCCCTGAGGAATGACAGCGGTAAACACGCTGCCCTTCCCATATGCGCTGCGCAGGGTGATCTCACCGCCCATCAGGCGGCACAGATTTTGGGAAATAGCCAGGCCAAGGCCCGTCCCCTCGATGCTCTGGCGCTTTTGAGGATTGACCTGGCTGAAACTGTCGAAGAGCTTCCCTATATCCTCTTGCCTGATTCCGACACCGGTGTCGGCCACCTCGAAGGAGAGAAGGATCTTGCCGTCCTCCGCTGCTTTGCCGGAAACGGTGAAGGTGATGGAACCCTCGTTGGTGTATTTGACGG
>JAISLO010000263.1 GCA_031290815.1 Synergistaceae bacterium
TTTGGAGAAGAGGAGGTTAGACCCCTTCCCCTTGATGGTTATCTCGGTCGGGTCCTTCCGCAACTCGCGGGAGAGCAGTCCCAAGACCCGCGAACCGCAAAACCCTCCCTGACATCTGCCCATTCCGGCTCTCGTTCTTCTTTTGACCGCGTCAACGCTCACGGCGGGGACGACGCCGTGTATCGCCTCCACTATCTCGCGTTCCGTCACCGTTTCGCATCTGCACACGACGTTTTCCGCCCCGATTTCATCGAAAGCGGTGTCTCTGAACGGGAGCGCCGCGCGGCGGATCGGATCGAATTTTTCATTCGCGCCGTAACCCCTTCGTTCTATGACAAGATTGAGCACCAAACGAGCTATCGCTGGAGACGAAGCGACGCCCGGCGACTGAATGCCGGCGGCGTGTGTGAGATTGTCGAGCTTCTCCGAGTTGCATATCACAAAGTCCTCATTGAACGTTGACGCCCTGTTGCCGGCGAAATACGTGATCACGTCGCTGGAATCCATGTCTTTCAGAAGTTTCACTCCCTTTTCGATGACGAAACCAAGCCCCTCCTCGTCTACGGAGAGGTCCTCCCTGTCGGGCGTCTCTTCGGCAGAAGGCCCCCACAGCATCGTCCCATGAGGGGTCATGGTGGGTCCGCCGCCCTTTGTATAATTTTTGGGAGCGAGCCCGAGATAGGTCTTGAGCAGGGTCCGTTTCAGCTTGTCGAATATTACGAGCACGCCTCTCCTTGGGTGGATGGAATAGAAACGGTCTCCAGCGAGAAACGCGATCTCGTCGGAGTAGAGCCCAGCCGCGTTTATAACGTGGGAGCATTTTATGCAGCCCTGCGTGGTGACGACGCCTTCGATGCTATCGCCGTCTAAGGAGAAATCAAACCCCACCGCCTCGCAATTGAGCCTCAGTCTCGCTCCGTTGTGAATGGCGTTTTCCATCAGCGCCAGCGTCACTTCACATGGATCTACATAGGCGGCAGAGGGCGTCCACAGCGTGAACGGGATGTCCGGCGCAATCGCCGGCTCTATCTCCCGCGCTTTGTCTCCGTCGATTATTTCGATCCCTGGAACGCAGTTTTTTACCCCGTTTTCAAAATATTTTTCGATGGTTTTTTCGTCTTCGAGGTCGTAACCGCAGACGAACGACCCTGTTCTGTTAAGAGTGAATCCAAGTTCGCGCGACCATCGGTCGTATTCGGCGTTGCCTTCCACGTTGAGCCTGGCTTTCAGCGAGCCGTACTTTGAGTCGTATCCGGAGTGGATCATGCCGTTGTTCGCTTTCGTCGTTCCCTCAGAGATGTCGCTGTTTTTCTCGAGTACAAGGACTTTGCAGTCATACGCGCAAAGTTCCCTCGCGATGCCGCAGCCGATAATCCCTCCTCCGATCACTACAACGTCGGCCTCATCGACGCAGCCGATCGTCCGATATGGGGCAGGGTCTTTCCTGCGCGTATCAGCCCGGTCTACGACGACATTTTTGATGTCCGGCCTGCCGCATAGTTTGTGACCGAGGTCGACTACCGCTTTCCAGTCGCTGAGATCGCCCTTTATGAAAGCAATGCCATCCACAATCTCGACATTCATGACGTTCTCCTCTTGGAGTGATTAAAAGAAAGTCATTCTATTTTTTTATCCACGCCTTGCTGCGTTCTACGGCATCGAGCCACTGAGCGTAGTTTTCACGTCTTTTCTCCTCGGAGATATTCGGTTTAAAATGTCCGTCGTACTCTATCGAAACGTCGAAATCTTTTTCCTGCCAGAATCCGGTATAGAGTCCGGCCATCTGAGCCGCGCCGAGGCTTGTCGCCTCGATGGACGCCGGTCTGCGTATTTCGGAGCCAATGATGTCGGCAAGCAGCTGAGCTAAAAGGTTATTTTTCGACGCGCCGCCGTCTATGCTGATCGCGGTGATCTTGTTGCCCGTGATGTCGGCTATCGCGTCCGTGATGTCTCTCACGGAATAGGCGATGGACTCGAGCGTGGCTCGGCATATGTGCTCCTTTACGGTTCCACGGTTGATCCCGACGATTATTCCCCTTGCGAACTGATCCCAATAAGGAGCGCCGAGACCCGCCAGAGCCGGAACAAAATAAAGCCCGTTCGTGTCGTCGACGCTGCGGGCCAGGCCCTCTATCTCCTCGGAGCTTTTGATAACGCCAAGTCCGTCACGGAGCCACTGTACGGCGGAGCCCGTTACCGCCGCGTATCCCTCCATCGCGTAACATGTCCTGCCCTTTATCTTCCACGCGATTACAGTATTGATGCCGCCAGGAGCGACGAAGCATTTCTCTCCGATGTTTACGTCGAGGAACGAGCCGGTCCCGTTCGTCAGTTTAGCGGTGCCGACAGTTTTACAACCTTGGGCGAAGAGGGCGGCGTGCTGGTCCGCTATATTGCCGGTGATTGGAATGGGCGCCCCGAATATCTCGGGGGCTGTTTTGCCGTAGTCGCCGGAATCCTCGGTTACGCTTGGAAATATCGACGGAGGAAGGCCGAGGTAGTCGAGAAACTCCCGATACCATTCTCCTGTATGGATATCCAGGCTTCCTGTGACAGACGCGTTGGAATAGCTTATTTTATGGGATTTGCCTCCGGTGAGTTTCCATATCAGCCATGTGTCTATCGTTCCGAAGATGACGTCTCCGCTCTCGAAACGCTCGCGTGTCCCCTTCACATTTTGCATCATCCACTCGAGCATGAGGGAGGAGTAGACGTTGTTTATCACCCAGCCGGTCTTTTCCTTGCATTTGGCGCCCCATTCGCTCTCGTTCAACTCGGCGCATCTGCGGGCCGACCTGTTATCCTGCCATACTATCGCGTTGTGTATAGGTTTTCCGGTTTTTTTGTCCCATGCCACCGCGGTGGCTCTCTGGTTGGTTATGCCTATGCATTCGATGTCCGCGGCCGAAGCCCGCGCCTTTTCCAAAACATTCTTGCACATCTGTATCGTTTTGTCGTAAATCTCCTCGGCGTCGTGCTCTACCTTGTCCTCCGCAGGAGTGTACTGCGTGAATTCCACATAGCTTTCCGCCGCTATCTTGAAAGCTTTGTCGAATAAAAGCGCCCTTGTCCCGGTCGTTCCTTCGTCTATCACTAAAACATACTTCTTCATTACCAAACCTCCCTTGAATATAATATTCTTGTGGATTTATGGAGAAAGATGTATATTTTATAGCAATTTTTTGATATGTTTATGTGGAATGCAGTATATATCCATTAAATAACCGTGTCAAGGAATGCGTTGACTCATGATCCACTCAGCGGCAAAGCGGCCCAATCGGGCCGACAAATGGAGAGAATACCTGCCAAAGCCGCGTCAGCCTGCCCGAAGGGCAGCCTTGTTGTTCGACGCGTTCATCTTGAAATGAGAGAGAGCCTCCTTCATTTCCTCGGCAGACCGAGACATCTCCTCCGCCGACGAGGAGACCGAAATCCCTATGGATGAGGCTTGATCGCTCAGGTCGTTGAGATCCGACACCTTATGCGATATCTGCACCGTGCTCTTGTTTATCTCCTCTATCTCGTTCGCTATCTCGTTGCTCGTCGCGGCTTGTTCCTGCACTACGGCGGCTATGGACTGGATCGACTCGTTGGTGTTTGTTATCTCGTTCAGCGCCATGTTCAAACTGTCGACGGTCGTGTTCGCCATGGACATTATTTGATGCACTATTTCGACTGAGTCCGACGTTGCCGATATCGTCTCTCCCGAGTTCTGACTGAGGGTCGATACCAGAATTTCGACGCTCTTAGACGCGTTGCGCGACTCCTCGGCCAGCTTGCGGACCTCCTCCGCGACGACAGCAAAGCCTCTCCCGGCCTCGCCTGCCCGCGCCGCCTCTATCGCGGCGTTCAGGGCGAGAAGGTTCGTCTGATCCGCTATGGACTCTATGACGCCCATGAAGTTGGATATTTCTGAAACCGAGCCTGACAATTCTAGAATGTTCCTCTGATTATCCATAGTCTTTTTATCTATCGTGCTGATGTGTTCGACCAAGTTTTCCATGGAATTCATGGCGTCTTTCGAAATTTGCGTTGTTTTGGCGAGGGATTCCGCGCTGCTGACGGAGATATTGGCAACGGAACTCGCTCCATGCGCCATCTCAGATATTCCAACGCTGATTTTTTCTATAGCCTCGGCGTTGGCGTCGCAAAGGCGTGACACCTCGCCGATCAGGGACCTGGTACGGAGCGTCGCGTCGCTGTTCTCCCGCGACATGGCAGATAAGGATGTCGTATGATCCACTACTGAATTCGATGAATCGATGACTTGCGAGATAATTGCCCTCTGGGAGGCGATCATGCCGGAAAGCGACTTCACGAGCGTTCCAAGCTCGCCCCGCCCGTTGAACCCAAAGTCTTCCTCCGTGATGGTGAGGTCGCCGACGCTGCCCCTTTCCGAGAGTTTGGCGATCCTCTCCAGCGGTTTCGATATTCTCCTTGCGAGCCAATAGGATACGGCGAACGCTATTGTCAACACGACCAGCGCGCTCACTCCCACCGCGGCGACCGAGGATTTTATCGCCGAACTGAGGGGCAACAGGGATTTTCCCGTGAAGAGCATTCCCACTGTCTTGCCGGAGCTTGGATCCTCCAGCGGCGTATAGTTGACGATATACGGACTGTCCAAAAGCTCGATCTCGCCGAAATAATCCCCGCCGCCCCTCAGTACTTGGTCGATCACGGCCTGAGGCGCGTCCGTGCCGACAATCCTTTGGCCGCTTTCCTGCAATGTGGTGTTGATCCTGGTCTTGTCGGCGAACACCGTGGCCTCGACCCCGAAGAGCTCCTTCATCTGATCCACGACCTCCGTGTCCTCCAGAGAAATGGCGGTTCTCAGCGTACCGACTATCTCGCCGTTGTATTTAATGGAAGCGCCGCAGTAATAACCGAGCTTGGTGGATGGCGAGCTCATGAACAACTCGAATGGTTCGCCGCTTAACGATGCCTGCGCGTCAGCGTTGCCGCCGACGTTATCGCCGATCCGATACCTGTCGTACGGACGCGCGATAATCTCGCCGTTCGCGTCGGCGATGACGAGTATTTTGATATTTGCCGCTTCTATGAGCGGCTTCGTGAGGTAGTACAGGCCGTCCAAGTCCCTTTCGCTGACGAGACGGGCAAGCTCAGCCGATTCGGCCAGATCGTCCCTGAACGCGCGAGTCCGCCTCATATTATCCTGTATCGTCTTCTTGAAACCGGCTATGGAGTATCGCGCCTCCTCCATTGCGTTCATGCGCATGTAATCGCTGAAGTATCTCATAGCGATAATAGAGGTGCAGGCTACGGATATTAAAACCAGAAGGAAAGACACGATGATGATTTGTGTCCCTATTCTCATATTTTTAAACACGCGCAAATTCCCCCTTTCAGATTTTTATTGCAATTTGTTTATGATATTCCTTAAAACCACAATAAGCAAGATGACTATTTTAACAAATATGAGTATCAGGATGTCTCAGATAACAGATCCGAGACATCCCGATACTCATAAAATTAACAAAAAACGGGCCCCTCGCGTTCGAGGGGCTCGTCCAGATAGGCCTTTGATTTTCAAATTGGCGTCAGGATCTCGGGGGCGCAATCAGGGTGATGGTTCGTTCCTGAGTCCAGGTGTTGTCGTTGAGATACGTGTCGTCCAGCTTCCCGTTGTCGGTATAAGAAAAATGCGGCCAGCCTGACCTGCACTCGCAATAGGCGTAACGCGGCAGACTGCGGCAGAGAACCTTATATGTGCCGCTGGGGTCGCTTACCCTCCATATCCATGTGTTGTAGAACGTGGCGGTGCTCGTGGCTATGGCCGGCGGCTCGGGA
>JAISLO010000264.1 GCA_031290815.1 Synergistaceae bacterium
AAGCGTCTGCAAACCTCCCAAAATGCTTTTTACATCTACCCAAAAAATGAAGCTTATGGTAGACTTTTGCAAGAGGAAAAAATGCAACATTTTTACAAATTGTTGCATTTTTCCGTAAAGCGGCATGAACACAGTGTTCTGATAGCCCCATCACATACCCTTCACGGACTATATATATCACGGATAAAAAAAGCCCGCATCCCGATTTATGACTTAACGCGCATACGTTTTTTCAGGGATTCGGGGTTTGCGTCGGAAGGCGTCTGCGGTATATTGAAAGGGATTCGATAACTATTTTGGCCGGGACTGCCCTTGAAAATTCGCGGTGCGCGAGGCTATTGTTCACGATAATGAATGCTGGTCACGCGCTCAGAATCTTAATGAGTCTGCAATGCGGAACTGGATTATTCTCTGTTCAAATCGGTTTGGAGGTGGTAGCATTTGGCATGAGCTAATGATCTGCTGGAGGTATGTAGTTTGCGGCGTTCAACAAAGATTTTTATCGTGCTAATCGTCATTCTGCCAGTCTGTTTGTTTATCATATCACATCAGATACTGTCTGGAATCACATTCGGGGCTGACCTCGTTATGTCAAAATTCGAGGATGCGCTCGGTGAGATCGGCGGTTACGAGTTGACCTCGGCGTCCACCGCTGGGAATCCTGTGACGGGAGTGACATTGACCGGCGTAGTCGTATCGCGTTATGGGAAAAAAATAGCCGAAGCCGGCGAGATAAAGTTGAATCTAGACATCCTCTCCCTTCTCTCCTCGTCCCCAAAATTATCCGTTCTGTCGATATCAAAGCTGAACGCAGAGTACAACGACCTCGCAAGCGCTCTCCCAGAGCAGGGCAGGGGACAATCCGGGCCTCCCGCGCTGGCTCGTCTCGCCTTGAGCGATTCCTCAATCGAAACGAGCAGCGGATCGTTTTTCATTCGCAGGGCGCTCGTCGACTTGGGCGAGAATACGCACGAAATCGACATGGACGGCCTCTTTGCGGGGAACGACATCGGGCTTGAGGGAACAATCGCCGTAAAGAGCGAGGGGATATATGCCGAAGGATTCAACCTGTCGCTGGGCGGCTCTGATGTAAATTTCAGCGGGGCGATCTCGCCGTCCGCCGACCTTTTGTGCGACGTGAACGGGTTCGACGCCGTCCTGATATCCAAGCTCGTTCCGTCGTTCAAGCCTGAGACCGTCTCCGGCGTTTATTCCGGAAAGATAAACGCAAAATACTCCAAATCGGACGGGTTCAGCGCCGAGGGCAAGATCTCATCTCCTGTCGGCAGCATACTGGTCGTTCCGTTCTCCTCCCTGGAGACTCGGATTTTATACTCCGAGGACAAGCTGACCTTCAGCGGCATAAAATCGAAGATATTCGGCGCGGATCTCAGCGGAACCGCATCGATCTCGATCCCAAGGGGGAGCACTCCTCACCTATCCCTAAAGCTCCAGATGGAATCGCTTAAAACCAGGGAGGCGGCCGCCGTCTTCAAATGGATGGACACTGTCTCCGGAAACCTCGACTACGTCTCGTGCGATTTGAGCGGGCCGGTCGATTCGATATCAGGGCCCGTGCGGATAACGTCCTCTGGCGTGACGGCGGGAGACATCGAGTTCAGCGATTTCCGAACGAGAATAGTATTGAAGAAATCGGAGCGCATCGGGGCCGAGATCGCGGCCGAGGCATTCGGTTCGAAGATGAGGGCAAACGGAGAAGTCAGGCTTGTACCGGACGTGGGCATCGATATGAACGTTTCTTTTTCATCCCTCTCCCTCGACGAGCTTGGAAAAAGATTCCAGAAAATTTCCAGCCTTGGCATAGCCGGCGTCGGCGACGCCAAGGCGAGAGTTACCGGATCGCCCTCTTCCCCGGTCGTCTCTGGCACGCTTCGATTTGACAGCATGAAAGTCAAAGAGCTGAACTCCTGCGAGGATGTGGACGCAGATTTCGTTTATTCGAACGAGGGAATTTCGATCTCCTCAGCAAGCGCAAGGCTGAACGGCGCTCGGGTCTCGGGGAGCGGAAACCAGAGGCAGAACCCAACGGGCGCCGGCTCTGCGCTTGATTTCAGCGGAAATCTGTCCGAGCTGAAAGTCGACTCCCTCTCGTCTCTTATACCTCAAATAGCCGAACTATCCATGAACGGGACAATATCCGGGGAGTGGAAAATTTTCGGGAGCGTCGAGAATCCCCTTGCGGGAATCAACATTCGGACGCCGAGCTTCGGCATTCTTGGGAAAATAAGGCTCGACGACGTTAAATTGAACGCGGAGGGCGGCAGAGACTCCATCCAGATCAAGTCCATGTCAGCCAGATGCGAGGACGCCAGGCTGAGCGCTTCCGGCAGCATCACGCTTCCCGCCGGAGACTCGCAGATGGCGTACGACATAAAGGGAAACTTCAGGGATTTCGACCCCGCGTATCTCGTCGAAACAGGTCTGATTTCGGGGGATGTCTCGGGAGATCTGGCGGGTGATATCAGGGTGTGGTCCAAAGGAGGGGCCGCGCCGTCGGTTCGCGTTTTCTTCAAAGATTCGGATATCAGGTATTCAAACAGGGTGTCGGTATCGGACCTGAATGGGACAATTACGCTGAGAGACGGAAATCTCGGCTTCGAGAAATTAAGAACCGTGACAAATTCAGGCTACATCGGCATCGACGGGACAGTGGGCAACGTCGTGAAGGGAATCAGCTCTCCCGAAAAAATGCCGCTGTCCCTAAAGGCCACGATATCGAGTGCCGATATAGGGCGAATATCAAGAATATTCTCACCTGCGTCAAAGGGCTTTCAGGGAATCATCAACGGCAGCGGCGATATCAAGGGCACGGTCGCCTCGCCCAGATTCTCCGGCAGCGCGTCGCTGTCCGGCGTCAGGGCAATGGGGTTGTTTCTGCCGGTAGTGCGTTTCGACGACGTGGCAGGCGATCTGGGCGGGGTAAAGTTTCCGCGCGTAACGGCGGTAGTCGGCAGAGGGTTTATCAACGCCGAGGGATCGATCGTCTCGAAGGACGGTGATCTGTCGGCAAGCGTGAAGGCAGTCGGGCGGAGCGTCGATATAAGAAGTCTCACATATTCCCTCGATGGTTCCGCAAGGAGAAATATAAGCGGGTCGCTCTTCTTTGATTTCGAAGGAAGCGGTTCGATAGACTCATTCGCCGGGAAGGGAACAGTTAAAATCCCCAGTCTCACCGCAATGGGCCTGAGGCTGAGCGACATCAAGGCGCCGTTCTGGGTCGCGGAGGGATTTGCCCTGATAGAGGAGGCCACGGCAAAGGCGTATGGCGGAGATGTAACTTTTCAGATCGCCAAGGATCTCTCCCTGTCCAACTGGGGCGGGAGAATAGAGGTCGTCAGCTCCGACGTTTCGACCGTCATGAAAGATTTAATGCCGGACTCCGAGGGAAACATAACCGGCGGCGCCTGGTTGAAGTTCCGGGTTGGGGGCGATGTCAGCCGGACCAGTATGCAGGATGGCGACGGGGTCCTCGAGGTCAAGGACGGAGAAATATCCGGCTTCTCAGGCACGGCGGCCGTTTCGAAGTTCATAGGAGGAAGGCCTCTCCGTTTTCAATCCGCTTCGCTGCCGTTCAGCCTGGACGGGAGAACGCTGTATATTCTGCCGGGCGCTAGAATAGCGGCCCCGCAAGAGGATCCGATCTTCAAGTACGTCATGATCGACGGCAGCGTGAGCGTCGAAAACCGGGATTTTAATCTCTCCTGCGTTGGAAACGTCAACATCAGGGCGCTCAACGCTTTTGCCGCCGGAGTGCAGGGAGTGCTCTCGGGCGCGATGACAAACGAAATCGACAGAGAATCCCTGGTCCATAATTTTCTCGGCGGCGCGATCACCGGTTTCTCAAAAAATGAGTTCAGGGACCTGAGCCTGACGGTCGAGGGCAAATCAGGCGACGTAAAATTCGATAAGATCGTCATAGCGGAACCGATAAAAACACAGATCATGCCGGAAGAACTCGCGGAAATACGCGGAGGGGCCAATAAGGAGAAGGAAAAGGAGAAAATTCAGCTGAAGCTGGAGTTTCCCACCGGGCCGGGCGGAAAACGAAAGAGCGACGTTGGGGAACAGGTCGGCGGGCAGGTCCTCGAACAGGCGCTGAAGGGAATACTGTCGTTTTAATGTTGTGATCGCAGATTATGACCAGTACAAGCGTCCGCCTCTCCTCGGGCGTGAGCCTTGTCATTCCGTTATCATCGGGCCTATGGTTTTTTCCGCAATGGAACGCACCCTGCCCGAGTGCACTATATCATAGGTCCATTCCAGATCGGGTGAGATGTAATGGTCGTCGTCCGAGAACGGAGCGTGCTCCCTGACGGCGGCGACCACTTTCCCAGTGACGGACGACAGTGCCGGAGAGCCATTTTCGCGCAGGCCAGACGCTTGGGCCGCCGTGAGCAGTTCGTTACCCAGGACGTATTCCGCCAGTTTGACGACCTGCCTCGCCTTCATCGCCGCGTTGTATCCCATGCTCACGTAATCCTCCTGCATTGCGCAGGTCGGGACAGTATCGACCGACGCCGGATGAGACAGCATCCGAATCTCGCCGACCAGGCCGGCCGACGCGTACTGTACTATCATGTATCCGCTGTTTATGCCGGGAGACACTATCAGGAACGGCGGCAGCCCGCTGACGTGTTCGTTGACCATTCTGTCGGTTCTGCGTTCGGATATCTTCGCGAGATACGCTGCAGCCAGGCAGAGAGAGTCGCTCTCTATCCCGACATACCCCGAATCGGCGTTACAGGCGCTTATCACTTCGTCGGTATGCACAATGGGGTTGTCATTGCAGGAGTTGAGTTCGTTTTCCATGACGGACACTGCGTCGGCAACGGTCCTGCGCGCCGCGCCATGAGCCTGCGGAACGCATCTCATCGAAAGAGCGTCTTGGAGATTATGCCCGCCAAAAGTCCGCAAGAATTCACTGTCCTTCAATATTTCCCTGACGTTGCGGGCGCTCACCGACTGCTCCGGCTGGCGCTTCACGTTCATGGCCCTTTCGTCGAAGGCCGAAAGATTGGCTCGGAGAGCTTCCAGCGAACAGGACGCCACGACGTCCGCCGTCTCGACGAGATTTCGCGCGTCGTAAGCCGCGAGTATCCCCAGTGCCGTCACGGAGGTTCCTCCGTTGACCAGGCACAGACCCTCCTTGTAACTCGGGAAAATCGGTTTCAGCCCGGCCCTGCGAAGAGCCTCGCCTCCGTCCAGCAATTCGCCGCCGTACCATGCCCTGCCCTTTCCGAGAATCGCCAGCGATATGTGGGCCTCCAGGCCCAGATATCCCACCGAACCGTGAGACGGCGCCCAGGGGGTTACACGCTTGTTGAGCAGTTCGGCCAACGCTTCCAGCAATTCCATTCTCGCTCCCGAGTAACCGAGGCCCATGTTGGCGAGCATCACGAACATCACGGCGCGGACCGCTTCCTCGTCCAG
>JAISLO010000265.1 GCA_031290815.1 Synergistaceae bacterium
AACGTCATCCCTGGCAACGACAGGCCGTATTGGAAGGATGTCGGAACCCTCAAGGCGTATTGGGAGGCCCACATGGACCTGTTGCAGCATCCATCCACAATCACTCTCTTCAACTCGCAATGGCCCGTTCGCACCGTGTCTTACGCCGATCCGCCGGGTTTTACGTATCCGGCGAAGGGGATGAGCAGTTCGGTGGAGGGCTGTCTCAGGGCGGAATCCAGCCAGGTGCTCGGGGCGGTCGTGCATCGCTGCGTGCTCTCCCGTCACTGCGTCATCAACGCCGGCTCGGTGCTGGAGGAGTGCATAATCGGGCAGGGCGTCGTAATAGGAGAGAACTGCAAGCTGCGAAGGGTCATCGTGGACTCGCACAACGTCATACCATCCAACACGGTCATAGGTTACAACGCCGACACTGACGCCGAAAATTATTTCCTGGATAAGAGCTCCGGGCTGGTGGTTCTGCAGATCCCAAGCATACAGCTTCGAAAGAACCTCCAAATGCCGGTCAACCAGGGATTTAACGACGAGATGGCTTTCTCCCCGTTCTAACGGCTTGACAGCTCATAACGTCCTTGAGAGTCGAGGAACGGTAAATCTGCCGTTCCTCGACTTATGAAGGAGCAGGAGGAGGACGCCGAGTCATGGAATCGCTGATCAAATCGATAAAACTGAGGTTCATCCGTTTTGGAACTCTGGTCATGTCAGGGTTTGCAATCCTCACACTCAGGGCCCCCGGCGTCAAATTGATCTCCTATCATATCCAAACGAGATTCACCCGCGCGGCGGCGGTTGTCTGTTTTCTTGTCCTCTCCGCCGCAGAGGTGTCCCTTGGAGCATCCATAGACTTCTCCTATGAGAACTATCCGGCATCGGGAGACATTTCCGGGCTCGAGGCGCTCTCCGCCGCCTATGTCCCGCTGGACCAGAGCAGGTATGGCTTCGCCGGCGCTGGGTATTTGATTCAGGACATGCCCATTGGGAGGTTTGGAGAAAACGAGCACCGCCTGATACTGATGTGCGCCGATGCCGCATCCGGCAAAGCGGCGAATATAAGGCTCCTCGTCGTGGACGAGGGCGGCGGCAGGGCCAAGGTAGCGCAGAGCATAAAGCTCGGCAGCGGCGAGGCTCCCCATCTGAGCCTGCCAAGCACTGGAGCAGGGGATATCCTGTTCCGCGTGATCAGAACCGGAAACAACTCCGAGGGCTCGATCTACACCGTCGCCGGCGACACTGGAAAGCTCACGGAGACCGTCAGGATCGACCGATCGTTTCAAAAGAGGATGAAGCTCGAAGTGAGGGGTATTCTGCTTCCTGGGGGAGTGGTGGAGGTCTCGTCGAAAAACCCGCCCCTCAGAGAGAGGCTGAACCTGTACGATGCGCTCGACGCCCTCGTGGAGGACGAAATTTATCAGCCCAACGGACGCCCGGTTCCGGCCCTTGCAAATCTCACGCTCGAGCGGGGTGGTTGGGAGGACGAGCGGATATACGAGGAGGACGGCTCCGTCCGAGCGGAGGTCGGCATGTCCCTCGTCACGCTCTCCAAAAAACAGGTCGTCGACGTGACGGTCGTCCTGTCGAAGGATGACGGCGGAAGATGGGGAGTTTCAGACATGAAATTCGAGCCGTTTATGCCCTACAGGTAGGCGGCTCTGTGTTTTATCTATAATTTTTTACGGGAGTTGAGGAACTGATGAAGATTGCGGCATTTCGCGTCGAGCAGTGGATGAATGAATGGTAGACCAAGGCTGTGACCAACCTCGCGGAGACTTGCGTGGACTCCATGACGGTCGAGGAACTTCTGTCGATAGCCGGGGAGCTCGACTCTTTTATCGAGCGAATGATGGGACTCCGGCTTTCTTACGGAGACATCGAGGGAAGCGGCGAACTGCTGGACGCTATAGCATCGCTCTACGAGCGTCAGGGCAGAGAGAACGTGGTGGTGATGAACGGAGGATCGGCCGCCAACTTCATATCCCTGTACACGCTGGTGGAGCCGGGCGATGAGGTGATATCGGTCTATCCGACGTATCAGCAGCTCTACAGCATTCCGGAGTCATTTGGCGCGGAGGTGAAGCTGCTGCGGCTCAAGCCCGAAAACGGATTCCTGCCTGACCTCGATGAACTCGAGTCCCTCGTGACGCCGCGGACCAAGCTCATCTGCGTGAACAACCCCAACAACCCGACCGGAAGCCTCATGGCCCCGTCCATGCTGCGCGGGATTGTGGAAATAGCTCGGTCAGTCGGAGCTTGGATACACAGCGACGAAGTGTATCGCTTTCTGCCGCACGACTCAAACGCCCCTATTCCGTCCCTGGCCGACATGTACGACCGGGCCGTGTCCTCGGGCAGCCTGTCGAAGTGCTTCTCGCTGGCCGGGCTGCGTGTGGGCTGGCTGGTCGGGCCAAGAGGATTCGTCGGCGAGGTGTCGAGCCGCAGGGACTACACCACGATAAGCTGCGGCGTCCTCGACGACATGCTAGGGCGGCTGGCCGTATTGAACAGGGAAAAAATATTCGCGCGGA
>JAISLO010000266.1 GCA_031290815.1 Synergistaceae bacterium
TGAGGAGGTTCAGATGGTGGTGATTGCCACAGGCTTTGATCTGTCAACTTCCTCACAGGCCGGAACCTTCGATAAGGGGAATAAGAAATCTCCCAAGGCGAAGGAGAGCATTGGCGCGAAGCAAGATGTGCTCTTATCCATGGAATCACCGCTAGACACGCCGTCGGTCCTGCGCCGCAAGCAGCGGAAAGAAGAAGATAAATCCTGAGATAAAGTTTTTTTGCGTCTCCCGGACTAGCGATTTATTAAGCATGTGAGTGACGCCGTTGTGCTCCGCAGGCTTCACTGTGCTGTGCTTGCCGCCCATATTTCCAGATAAATATCGTGCAGGTATGAGAAAAAGGCGTAATCCCTGGGCGGCGGGGATATAGCGATGCTTCGCGCCGCGGTCTGTACCCTTGATCGTATCGTGGCGGGGGTCCATGCATCCGTTAGGATCCACCATGCCCTTCTGTTCGCCTCCTCTATGGCGGTAACCAGCTCGCCCGTTCTGTCTCCGACGGACCACGCCTTCCAGAGATCGTCGGGAGGCCGTACGGCTCCGCCTGTCGCCGCTCTGATCCAAGGACTTGTCGCGCCCGTCAGGTCCAGTATGCGGACGCCGCCTATGAGACTGCGGCCAACCTCCAGCGTGCTCTCGAGCCGTGACTGAAACTCGGCCAGCCTTCTCTGAAAGAACGAGTAATTGTCCGGCGAGAGCCGCGACAACACTATCAGCATCCTCTGGCTCAGGAATGGTAGAATCGATGGGTCGAACGGGATTTTGCTCCTGTTTTCGTCCGGAACGGGCAGGTTTTCATACAGCAGGTGTACGCCGCCGTCCTTGAACCCGAACGAAGCGGCGTCGCGCGGGTCGAGCGCTATGGTCGGAACATCTCTGGCTATCCGCCTCGGCGACCTGAGAGACCCCGCTTCGGTCCACCATGATACGGACTTGATCTCAGCCGTCGCGCCGACTATAAACCTCGCGACGCTCTCGAGCCACGGCAGGGTTGTCTGGATCTTTAGGGGAGCTTCGGCCGCTTGGCACGCGACCGTAAACGACAGAAGCACCGCCGCTGCGAGGATCTGCCTGATCACTCGGCATCCGCCCAGTTCGATTCATCCTCCAAGCGCCGCAACCCGACCTCGGCCGCCGCGAACTCGGCCGATTTTTTTGAACAGCCGCTGCCGGCAGCAAATACCCTGCCGTCCATGAGCACCGCCTCGACCTCGAACGTGCTCGCATGTTCCGGGCCGCTGCGCGAGAGGAGGCGGTACGACGGAGGGGGCAGTCCCATAGCCTGAAACGCCTCCTGGAGGCGCGTTTTCGCGTCCTTTCCGCGCTCCTCGGCGGACGCGTCGAACGAGGACATGGCCATAAAACGCTTTATCACCGAGGATGCCGCTTTATATCCGCCGTCCAGGAAGATTGCTCCCAGCACCGCTTCCATGGCGTCGGCTAGTATGGATTGATTTCTCCTGCCGCCTTGGATCTCCAAGCCCTTGCTCAATAGGAGGAGAGGCGAGATGCGAACCTTGGACGCCCACGACGCCAAGGATGAGGCGCATACCACCCGCGCCCTCGACTTCGTGAGCTCGCCCTCGTCGTAATCGGGGCGCGACATGAAAAGCTCCTCCGAGACGCACAGCTCCAGCACCGCGTCACCCAGGAACTCCAGCCTTTCGTTGCAGGACCCGGTTCCCGATTCGTTCGCGTATGAAGCGTGCGTCAGGGCTTCCTTCAGGCCATCGAGGCTGCTGAAACGATATCCCAGCCTCTCGCCGAACTCCCGGAGAGCGCCGTCAGTCCGCTCTCTTCGCGCGCTGCCGGATCCCATGAGGCCCATGATCATCGGCGCGTCCGATGACAGGCGGTCATCCCTTGAAGCGCTCCACGGCCAAGACGCCATTGTGTCCGCCAAATCCGGCGTTGTTTATGATTATCCTGTCGACTCTCGCTTCGATCGGCTCTGGGGATACGTTGACCCTGCAGTCGGGGTCGGGGAACTCGTAATTTATCGTTGGGTGAACGATTCCGCGCTCGATAGCCATCAGGGCGGCGATCGTCTCGACCGCGCCGGCGGCGCCCAGACAGTGGCCTACCATGGACTTGGTCGAGTGAGTCGGCATCTTGTCCGCGTGATCGCCGAAGACACGCCGGATCGCTCCGCTCTCAGTCTTGTCGTTGAGCTGAGTCGAGGTGCCGTGGGCGTTATAGAGGTCCACCTGATCGGGACGCCAGCCCGCCATGCGGAGGGCCTTCCCTATGGCCCTCACGGAACCGTCGCCCTCCGGGTCAGGCGCGGTGATGTGATACGCGTCGCAGGTGTTGCCGTATCCCTTTACCTCGGCGTAGATATGAGCGCCCCGCCGTTTCGCGTGCTCCATCTCCTCGAAGACTAGGATTCCAGCGCCCTCTCCCATGATAAATCCGTCCCTGCGCAGGTCGAACGGCCTGCACGCGGACTCCGGCTCGTCGTTCTTGGCGGACAGCGCCTTCATGTTGGCGAACCCGGCTATGGCTATCGGGGTGATGGCCGCCTCCGCGCCGCCAGCGAGTATTATGTCAGCGTCGCCGCGGATTATCGTGTGCATCGCCTCGCCCATGTTGTGCGTAGCGGTCGCGCACGCCGTCACTATCGCCATGTTGGGGCCGTGGGCGTGAAAGCGCATCGCTACATAGGCGGCTGGCATGTTGCTCAGCATCATGGGGACGAAGAAGGGACTCACCCTCGACGGGCCCTTCTCCTTCAAGATGTCATAGTTCTCATGAGTGGTCGTTATCCCGCCCTCTCCGCTTCCGATATAAACGCCGAACGATCCGAGGTCTATTTTATCGAGGTCGAGCCCGGAGTCCTTTATGGCCATGTCGGCCGCGGGGACTGCAAAGTGTATCACCCTGTCGGTCTTGCGCGCTTCCTTCTTGTCAAACCAGGGATCGACGCTGAAGTTCTTCACCTCCGCGGCGATCTTGACGCTGTGCCCCTCCGAGTCGAAGAGGGATATTCTTCCCACGCCGTTGCGTGCCTCGACCAAGGCGTCCCAGTACGCATCCCTTCCGCAGCCGATCGGGCTCACGACGCCAAGGCCCGTTATGACGACTCTTCTCAAGCAGATCACTCCTTTAAAAAAAGGGGCGCGTCATAATTCGCCGACGCGTCCCCAGCGAGCATACCGGCGCGTTACTCGTCCACGCCAAGCTTCGCTTTGACGTACTCGAGCGCCTCGCCGACGTTCGTAAGCTTCTCGGCTTCCTCGTCCGGAATCTCGACGTCGAACTCCTCCTCTATTCCCATGATGAGCTCGACTATGTCAAGCGAATCAGCGCCGAGATCCTCTACGAACGAGGCGTCCGGTTTTATCTGATCTTCCTCGACGTTGAGACGGTCCATGACCAATTCTTTCAGCTTTGCAAGAACTTCTTCCGACTGCATACTTAAAGTCCCTCCTCCCATTTTTTTATGCGGCATATCTCCTGGAGACCTAACCCTAAACTTAGATAAAGATTGATTTATTGTCAGGAGCCTGAATGGTGAAGACTCTAAACCCTTCTAAACGGCAGTATCTCGGCGCGCGGAGTCTCACATGGTCATTCCTCCGTCAACGGCCAGCGATTGTCCTGTGATATAGGACGCCTCGTCGGATACGATGAACGCCACGGCCTTGGCCACGTCCTCCGGCGTTCCGTACCTGCCCGCCGGGATCCTGGCGAGGGCCGCCGTTTTGACCTCGTCCGGAAGCTTGGATGTCATATCCGTCTCCACGTATCCGGGAGCTATCGCGTTCGCCGTGATTCCGCGGCCGGCAGTCTCCCTCGCGATGCTCTTTATCAATCCGAGAATGCCGGATTTCGCCGCCGCGTAATTGGCCTGTCCCGCGTTGCCTACGAGGCCCGATACGGAGCTTATGGCGGCTATCCTGCCGAACCGCGCCTTGATCATCCCCCTCGTTACCGCCTGAGCGCAGTAGTACACCGAGCTCAAGTTCGTGCGGATGACGTCGTCCCACTCCGAATCCTTCATCCGAATCAGGAGATTGTCCCTCGTAATGCCCGCGTTGCACACCAGCACCTCTATGGGGCCGAACTCGTTCGTCACAGCGTCGACCAGGCGCTTTACCATGTCCGGCCGAGAGACGTCAGCCTGAGCCGTGAACGCGGACCCTCCGGCGCTCCGTATGATCTCGGCGGCCTCCGCAGCAGCGGCCTCCGAGTTCTGGTAGTTCAGCGCCACGCGATAACCCCGCGCGCCGAGTTCGAGTGCCACTGCGCGGCCTATGCCCCTGCCCGCTCCCGTAACCAGAGCGACCCTTCCAGATGAAGCGTTCATGATTCATTCACCGCCGATCGTCCGAGAAAATCAGCCATCGCCTTTATATCTCCAACCTTGCTCACGGAAGCTGTCTTTACGCCTTTGACTATTCTCTTTATCAGGCCAGTCAGGACGCTGCCAGGGCCCATCTCGACGAACAGCCCCACGCCGGCGTCAGACATAGCCGTCACTCCGTCAGACCAGAGAACCGGCGAGTACGTCTGATCGTACAGCGCGGTCCTTATCGAGTCGATCGATCGTTTCGGAGAAGCGTCCGCATTGGCGATTATGGGCGCGCTGGGCGTTTTCCACGAGAGCGCCGCGAACTCATCCCGGAGCCTGTCGGCTGCCGGCCTCATAAGAGCACAGTGGAACGGGGCGCTCACCTTGAGCGGGATGACCTTCGCGGCCCCTCGCTCCTTTGCCGCAGCGCCGGCCCTCTTCACCGCGCCTGCGTTCCCTGATATGACGATCTGGTTCGGAGCGTTGACGTTGGCGGGGCTGCACACCTCCCCCTGGCTGGATTCACTGCATATCGATCTGACAGTGGCCATGTCCAGTCCAAGAATCGCGGACATCGCTCCGTCGCCAAGCGGAACCGCCTCCTGCATAAGTGCGCCCCTCCTGTGGACAAGGACTGTGGCGTCCCTCAGGGAGAGCGCCCCTGAGGCCACAAGCGCCGTGTACTCTCCCAGGCTGTGGCCGGCGTAGCAGTACGGCGAAAGAGGACGACCGAGCTCCGCCTCCGCGGCTCGCAGAGCGGCGATGCTCGTAACCAGTATTGCAGGCTGAGTTACGGCCGTCTTCACCAGCTCGTCATCCGGACCGCCGAAAATTATTTCCGAGAGCGAGAAGCCCAGAGCGTCGTCAGCCTCCTCGAACGCGGATCTCGAAGCCTCGTATTTATCGTAGAAATCCCTCCCCATTCCGACCTCCTGAGAGCCCTGGCCTGGGAAGACTATGGCGTATTTCGCGATTGATTCCAACAGAGGCAATCCCTCCCTCATATTTATACCATTTTGAAGTCAAAGGCCCAATGGGCGATCCGCTAAATTTCAACGGTTATCCCGGCCGCCCAAAACATATCAGCGGCCTGGCGCAGGCTCGGTCAAACGAAGCGGGCTCCTATCGTCCTGGACAGCTCAGCCGCCTCGTTTACGATCTCCTCTATCATCTCCCTGGCCGGTTGTATTTTTTTGACCAGTCCGGCGATCTGGCCCGACATGACGGAT
>JAISLO010000267.1 GCA_031290815.1 Synergistaceae bacterium
GAAAACCCTGATGAATTGAGCTCAAGCGGAGGCATCTCATCGATTTGAGGAGCCTCCGGCTTAATAATGATACTGGTGATACCTGCTTACAGTGTCATAATGCAACATGATGCCTATGACAAACTATGAAACGCAGCCAAGTGTGAGGGTAGTCAGCGAGCCGCCAGCAGTTTCGCCGCTTTGAAATTTGAGTTTTCAAACGCGATGTCGAACGGAGTTTTGCCGTCCCTGTTTCGAGCGCTTTTGTCCGCTCCGGAGCGGAGCAATGTTTCGGTGATTTCTGTCGATTGGATCAGCGCCGCCAGGTGGAGAACGGATTCGCCGCCGCATGTCGCGTTTGGATCCGCTCCGGCGTCCAACAGCAGTTTTATCAGTTCTATGCGATTTTCTCCTTCCGCCGCCCATTCTGCGTACACTTCCGCAAGCGCCCACATCAGCGGAGACATTTTTTCGGGCGGAATAGCCGGATTTACCTCCGCGCCAGCGTCCAGGAGTTTGCGCGTCAGGACGAGGGAGGATTCGTAATTCATCCCCGAAGATGCCATATTGAGAGGTGTCTGGCTGAATATGTCCATGTAATTTACATCGGCTCCGCGTCCTATCAGCAAGCTGACTATTTCTATCGCGTCGCGCCTGCGTTCTGCTGTCATCTTGGGAGAGACGGGCGCCGTGGCGAAGACGATGGACATCATAAGAGGCGTCATCTCAGTGAGATCCGCCATTTCAGTATCCGCGCCGGCGGCCAGCAGAGTCTCAACTATCTCAGTGTTGCACCGTTTGATGGCCTCGATGAGCGGGATTTTCGCGTCGCCTCTCTTGCCGTATGCTCTGTTGATGTCAAATCCGCCCAGGATAGCCGCTTCGATCCCAACTGCGTCGCCGCTCGCTATCATTTTGAAGAAATCCTCCGGCGCTGTCTCAGCCCAGGCGAATTTCGACAATATCAGACATAAAAACGCCGTCATGCCCGCCATTATGATTTTTCTCATACTCTTCACCCCGCCCGTTTTTGGGGACAAATGTCCCGACGTCTGACACAGCCGCCGCTCCCTCGTTCATGATAATGATTGCCGGTATTTCAATCGATGTCAACGGGTTCCATAGAAATAGATTCGCCGCGTTCGTCCGCAGGCAGGCTTATTTTCTTTTCTGAGACAACTCGGTACTCGCACATCTTAAATTGACAACATGCGGTTGGATTGATAGTATTGGTTTAGTGGAGTTTTATTCTGGGAAAAGCTGATCGAGTCGAAAGGATTGATATGTTTCGTTCCATATCCGATGTGCGGCGATTCCCAAAACCGAACGGGAGTTCAGGATGAACTATATGTCTCGTTGTTTATGCTTGGCGCTTGTCGCCGCCGTATTGATGATGATGTCAGCAGTGATGCCAGTTGAGGGCGTTTTGTCGCCGGACGTTTCGGATCCGCTTCGAGGCGTTCTGACGGAGGGCAGACCGGGGAGTTTCATCAGCCGAGTCGAAGCCCTGAGAAACACGGACGTGATAGTCTCCAATCACTTCAACATGAACATCAATCTGTTTTTGGACCTCAAACACGCCGTTTGCCTGTTTTTTCGAATCGGGTCCAAATTATCCGCCGAAACTCCTGATATATCCAGCAATGCCGCAGCATCCGCGCTGAGGGCCTATGTGACTTGGTATCTTGTGTCCGTATCCGAGGGCGGAAAGAACGCAAAAAACATCCCATCCAACACAAAAAACTGGCGATACGCTATAGATCCAATACACCTCGAAATAATCTGACATCTTCCCCCCTCTTTGTCTTAATTATTTGAAGAGCTGATGCAAACAGGCTCGTGAGTATGCCTGTCTGTTGCTCGTTTTTATTGGTCAGTTGTTCAGCTGCGAGCGGAGGTGTGCATCCATTCATGAATATGGGAAACGTAAAAACGGGCGGCACAATCAATGGAAGATGGTGTTTGAGATGTTCAATATCTTGATCTTCGCGCTGGCCATCGCCATTCTGTTGAAACAGTGAGGGCATTGGCGCGGCTTCTGTCCAGCGGAGCGCAATAGAAAACTTAAAAGGGCGGAGTTAAGAAAGCGATGATTAATCGATAAAACGGAGATACCTGCCGTTTTTGAATGCAGGTCCTGCCAAGATTTAAAATCCTCATCAGCCGGGACTCTTGCATCAAATCAGCCAATCTTAGCCCGCCTTTTATTCATATCGAACGTATCTCTCTTGGGCCCGAAATGTCGGCCCACCTTCGGCCCGGCATCAATTATACTTACTACAATATAGGCCAAAATAACATGTACACGTGGCATAAAATGAAGATAATAAGTTACATAGAGCATCTGAAATCTCCGCTGCAAATATTGGTTCAAGGAATGGCTGTACCGAACCTCATTCAGCGACGCTCTAACGGATTTTATGACTTATCTTCAAGGACACAGGCAAATACAATCAGATGGGGGGCTTAATAATCTTGCTGGAACATACCGGCGGCGCTCGTTTTTTTGATGTGAATACAGATTGGGACTCGAATGGATTCATACGCGGCAATTCGGCGACTCCGCCAGTGCGGGTTGATTTCAGCGCCTTCCAGCCGATGTCGTTGGGTTGTAATCGTGCCGTTCCTTATTGGCGCGTGATCCACATAGATCAGGGATCCATTTGTTCCCGGGGGTGAAGCGCTCGCTGTCAGCATGCAGGCTGCGAGTCTTCACTCCTTGGCGCCTCCCGGCTTTCCCTTTGCCGATCGAGGATTTTTCCAGGAAGCGCTGATTTAAACTCCGTGCCGTTCATGTCCTTAACATCAAATCAGCGCTTTCCTCACTTGTGCCATCGAAACAGATGCCTTATTCAAGTCAACGCCAATCTCGGCTCTGCCCACTGTACTTGTGTGAATTGACAGACAATCCCGCTATACATCCTTCACGAAGGCTAGAATTGTAACCTGCGCGCTATCGATCTCTTTAATGAACAGAGGCAATGCTATGATTTTTTCCAGGGTGTCGTTTTCAACGCCCTCCATTGTCATATCTTCAACAATGCAGATGTAATTGTCGGTCCATTCCCCAAGGAGCCATTTATGGGCGATAACGCCGTCTTGTACGTCTGTGTACGTGTTCAGGGAGATAAAATCCAGCAAAATCGCCTTCAGCTTTGGAAACGTCTTGTTGAGGTATTCAGCCGCGTCTGAACCAACGGCGGGGCCTTTTTTGCCATATATTTCAGGATCGTTGTAATACTTTGAAAATCCCGACCGGAGCAGCAGCGCATCACATCTCTTGATTCGCTCCTCATGAGGAACCAAGTCCGATCTCGTTATTTTTTCATTGAAACCTTTTGGAACGTCCAGGATAAATGGTTTTTCAAAGATAAATTGTTCCAGCGGAAGGTCGGCTATTTTCATGCCGCCATCAAAATGATGATTTGGAGCGTCGTAATGAGAGCCCAAATGATTGGGAAGAACATATTCCCACTCGTTCCACTCCGAGCCTTCCCCAACATGCCTGGTTTGAACGGTTTGTATCAATTTGGCGCCTGGCCATGCCGTGGCCTGTTTTGAAATTGGATATGACAGTAACTTATACATGGTTCGCCTCCCTTTTCTCGCACGGTGATCGCAGTATAGCGCTCATTACAGACGATCGCGGCGACTTGTTTTACTTCCTGAATCTGGTCTTTCCATTCCTTGGGCGGCCTTCTTCCGAGGGTCAGCCTTTTGGCAGGAAATCGCCCCGATAAGGGCTGCCCTCACCGTGACGCTACTCTTTGCAGCATGTCGCGGGTCATGGCGTCCAGGTCGTACCGGGGCGCAAAACCCCACTCCTCCCTTGCCGCGGAACAGTCCAGAGAGTCCGGCCACGAGTCCGCTATGGCCTGACGCACGGGATCCACCTCGTAGGAGAGTTCGAACTCCGGAATGACCTTGCGGATGGACTCAGCGATGCCCTCGGGGTCGAAACTCATTGCGGAGATGTTGAAGGCGCAGCGATGCCGGAGCCTCGACGGGTCGGCCTCTATCAGCCGAACCACGGCGTCGAGGGCGTCGGGCATATACAGCATGTCCATGAAACTGCCCTTCCCGATGTAACTGGTGTAACGGCCATGTGCCGCCGCTTCGTAGTAGATGTGGACGGCGTAGTCCGTGGTGCCGCCCCCGGGAGGGGCCGCACAGGAGACCAGACCGGGGAACCTCAGCCCCCGAGTGTCCAGGCCGTACTTGAGATGGTAATAGTCGCACAGCAACTCTCCGGCCACCTTGGTGACGCCGTAAATGGTGGACGGGCGCTGGATTGTGTCCTGGGGCGTATTTTCAGGAGGGGCGCCGGGGCCGAACGCCGCGATGGAGCTGGGGAAGAAAAACGCGCACTTCCTGGGCCTTGCCGCCTCCAGCATCGTACAGAGCCCGTTCATGTTCGTGTCCCAAGCCAACTGCGGATCGGCCTCTCCCCGGGCTGAGAGAATCCCCGCCAAGTGGACGACCGTGTCTATCCTCCAGGAATCCAGAAGCTCACCAGCCATTTTTCCGTCTCTCACGTCGAGGAAGGCAAAGGGACCGCCCTCGCTCACCGGCCCGGCAGCCTTCTTGCGCGCAGTGGCCACCACGTTGTCCGAACCGTAGGTTTTTCTCAGGTGCTGGACCAGCTCGAACCCAATCTGTCCGTTGGAGCCGGTCACGAGTATTTTTTTCATTCTTTGCTCACTCCGGGACCCTCCAACCAGACCAACCAGAATATCCTGTTCGCGAGATCGAGGATGAATTTTCTCAGCCTCTTTTTTCGTATTATATCAAACTCCACAGACACGTCACAACAGCTTGCATTCCTGAACAACCTCCCTTCCCCCAAGCTGCCGTCCCATCCCTCTCTTCTGGGCTGGGTATATAGTTCCAAAGCCCCATATTTTTTTGCTCCTTGAGCACGGAGACTATTGCGCAAATCGTCTTGATATTATAAAATCACAAGGTCTTGATATAAATAAATCTCTGTATTCATGTCACATAGGTCTTTTGGTGTAACAAAACCATGCGGCAGATTTAGAGGACTCGGGAAATTTAGATTCGGAATAAATAAATACCAAAGGGGATGAAACGCGGCAGATATGACGCTTTTGAAGATGCCCAAAAAGGCCGCCGTTTGCGGCTGCTAAAATTCGGTTATTTTTTCGGTATGATGGGAGTTGTTGAAAAATGTCATTATCTGTATTTAAGAACCAGCGCTGTGAGAGGAACGGATTTACCCTTGTGGAAATTGTGATCGCGATGATGATCGGGGCCGTCATCTTGGGTTCGGTCATAACGCTTATGGGCTTTGGCATCAGCATGGTGACCTCGAATATAGGCTATTCCGCCGCGCAGCGCGGGGCTTTGTCCACGACTGAAATGCTGTCTAAGGAGATCGCCACAGCCAACGAGGTCGAGATTATTTCAGGCGACATCTTCTCCGACCCAGACGAAAGACATGTGAAAGAGATCGTGGATGGCTGGCATTATGTCGCTTTGGATTCCAGCCTCAAGGAAGCGCGTCACCTCTATCAGGAAGACGGCGAGCTAGTGAACGAAAAGATTCCTGGCTCCGAAGACATAGAGAACATGAGGTTCGATACTGAGGAGTTCCCGGCGCACCTGAACGGCGGCGGGCGTTTGTTGCGCGTTTACGTCAACGCCGCCTACGGAGGGGCAGATGAAATCAAAAAGGCCGATCTGGGCCGCACGATGCTGGTTCACGCCGCTTCGGGCGTGATGGGCGAGAGTGACGCGGCGGGCGATAAATTTCCAGCGCCGCCCGGCGGGGGCCGCACCCTGCGCTACAGGCTGGAAGACCCGCTCAAGCCAGAGTTGGGTCTTCGCGGAAGTAAGAACACCGGGAAACCTGCTGGTAAGGCCACTTTCGATTACGATGAGGACGACACGTGGGGATCCATCGAGAACTTCAATTACTTCACGGAGTTGGACGCGCGTCTGGAGCTTCCTCCGAATTTATTGAAGACTGTCCAAAAGAGCGGAGAAGACGTCATTTTCACGTGGATCATCGCAGATCCAACTATTTTTGAGCATGACGTCGTGAACAGCGCTGCGGATAAGAACCCCGAGGCCATTCTTGCGTACTTGGAAACGCGCGTTCCGGACTATCTGGAGGAGGAAGAGGGCTGGAACCTGCTGAAAGAGAAGTACAAAATTAATGATATAGTGGACGCTGAGGGCAATTTGCCGGAAGAAACGATAGCCGAGCTGATAGACGATCCGTTCAACATGGGCGCCGATGACATGACGAAGGGGTTTCAGTTGATGGACGTCATGAAAGGGAAGCTTGCCGACGAGGACGCAGGGATTTTCGAATTGGAGATGGAAATTGTCGACGGAAGGGAGCAGAAATTCAACTTGGGCGCGGCCGTCAACGGATTGGCCTTGGCCTACGACTAC
>JAISLO010000268.1 GCA_031290815.1 Synergistaceae bacterium
CAACGGGCACTCTCGCAACGCAGCATGAATATTTGTCATCTGTCCCCTCTCGTTGGAAAGACAACCGACTGATCTCGATTACTAGAGGACGATAATAACACAAGGTCCAGGGGGGATGAAAATGCTGAGGAAAATCTTTCGCATCGACGAAGAGAGGTGCAACGGCTGCGGCATGTGCGCCAATGCCTGCCATGAGGGGGCTATCCGCCTGGTTGACGGCAAGGCAAGGCTTCTGCGCGAGGATTACTGCGACGGGCTAGGGAATTGCCTGCCCGTCTGCCCGACAGGAGCGATTACCATCGAGGAGCGCGAGGCAGCCGCCTTCGACGAGGAAGCGGCGAGGAAATCTGTCCAGGAACAGGCCGGGAAAACGCCGGAGGCCGGAGGTCCTGGCAGCCGCGCTCACTCGATTCGGCGCGAGCGGCCGATAGTCCCAAAGAGGAACGTCTGCGTTCAGAGCGAGCTTAGGCAATGGCCGGTTCAGATCAAGCTTGTGCCGGAAAAAGCGTCATATTTTGAAAATGCCGGACTGCTTGTTTCGGCAGACTGCGCGGCATACGCCTACGGCAATTTTCACAGCGAGTTCATGCACGGCAAGATCACGCTGATCGGCTGCCCCAAGCTGGATGATGTCGATTACAGCGAAAAACTGACCTCGATTATCGCTCAGAACAACATCAAATCGGTGATTGTGCTGCGCATGGAGGTTCCCTGCTGCGCCGGGATCGAGAACGCGGTAAAAACGGCGTTGAAGAACGCCGGTAAGATGATTCCGCGGCGCGTCGTCAGACTGTCCACGGACGGCGAAATTTTAAACGAATGAGCTCGCGGGGAAGGGGAAGTTTGAAACCAGCCGTAGGTTCATTACGTTTCGTGCCTTACGCAGAAAGAAATGGTCATGACAAACAATGGCATATCGCTCGGCCGGCGGCGCTCAAACGTCAGAGCCCGGACAGCTCCGACAGGCTGAATATGGGAACCAGGACTGCCATGATGACAAAACCGACTATCACACCCATTACTATGATAATGATCGGCTCGGCAAGACTGGACCATTTCTGCATGGATAACTGGGCAAACGTCCACGAATTGACGGCCACCCTCTCCAGGCAGTCCGGTAAATTTCCGCCCATCTCGCCGATGCGAACTATGGCTATGGTGTCCTCGGTGAATGAGCCCTGCCGTTCGAGGCTCTGGGAGAAACGATATCCCTTCCTGACCTCCTCGGCCAGGAATTTTATCCTCCCCTTCTGAGGGTCCAACGGCTCCGACAGCTCCAACGCCTGGACAAGCGGAATGCCCGACCTGATGAGAGTCGAAAGCTGCGAGAACATAAGCGACAGGGTGAGCATGTCGCGCATTTTCCTGAACATGGGAATGGAGATTTTTTTTCCGCTGCGCTTTATCCGGAAGTATACGAACAGAGCGATCAGGATAGCGGGCAGGGTCCCAACCCTCACGGCATAAGAGACGCCAAGCAGCGCTCGCGTTATAATCGGGAGCTCCTTCCCTGACGACACTACTATGCCGGTGAGCTGGGGCACGACGTATGACAGGAGAAACGCTACCACGCCTACGCCGACGATGAGCATAAACAGTGGATAGGTCAGCGCGGAACGGAGCTTCTGCCTGAGCGATATCTCGCTCTGCAGAAGCGTTGCGGCCTTGTCGAGGATGTCAGGGAGCGACGACGAGCGTTCCCCCGACTCGATCATGCCCACGAGGGACTCCCGGAACACTCCCTGAGACCTCATGGACTGGGCGAGCGATCTGCCGGATTCAACAAGGTCCTTCAACTCCCCGAAGAGTGGCTGCAGCCGTTTGTCCCTCGTCTGACTCTGCAGCAGACCAAGCACCTCGGTCATGGAAAGCCCGCTCCGCAGAAAGGCGGAGAGCATGGTGCAAAAGAGATGCTGGTCGGTCAGCTTGAGCGGTATTATCGAAGAGGAGGAACGCCGGCTCTCCTCCGCCGCAAACGAGATCGGGACATATCCTTCGAGACCGAGCGTTCTCAAAAGCTCATCCTCGGTGCTCGATTCTCTGCGGAGCGTCTTGAGGTCGCCCTTCGAGTCATAAGCCTTGATCTTGAAAAAGGGCATGGGATCAGCTAGACCTCCCCGACCACGCGCCTCATCTCGAACGAGGTGGTCTCGCCGGCCGCCACGCTCTCTACCCCAAGGTCGACGAGGCTCCTCATTCCGTTCGACTTCGCCATCGTCCTCAGCTCCAAGGCTGAAGCTCCGCGCGAGATAGCATCGGCAATGTCCGGAGTGATATCGAACTGTTCATATAGACCGAACCTTCCCCTGTAACCAGACCCGTTGCAGAACTCACAGCCCTCTCCCTCGAACTCCTTCGTCAGTCCGAATTTCTTTATCGCAGCGGATGCGGGTTTCTCCCTCCTGCACTTCGGGCAGATCTTGCGCACGAGCCGCTGGGCCACTACGCCCAGGAGGCAGCCGGATATCAGATATGGGGCTATTCCCATGTCGACCAGCCGCGACACGGCGCTGACGGAGTCGTTCGTGTGAAGGGTGGACAGGACCAAGTGTCCCGTAAGCGACGACTGTACTCCTATGTGCGCCGTCTCGAAGTCCCTCATCTCGCCTATCATGATTATGTCCGGGTCTTGCCTCAGTATGGAGCGCAGCGCGCTGGCAAATGTCACCCCTGCCTTCTCGTTCTCCTGCACCTGGCCGACTCCGGGAAGATCGTACTCTATAGGATCCTCGACCGTTATGATATTGACCTCGGGCCTGGCAAGCGCTTGAAGTATGGCGTAAAGCGTCGTGCTCTTTCCTGAGCCTGTGGGGCCAGTGAGCAGAATCATGCCGTGGGGATTGCGTATCAGGGCTTCGAGCTTTGCCCGTTCCTCGGCGGCCATTCCAAGGTCCTCCAGCGTCAGCAGTCCCCTCGCCTTGTCGAGGATGCGCATCACTATCCGTTCTCCATGCTGCGTAGGCAAGGAGCTGACACGGATGTCAATCGCCCTGTCGCCGAGGGCTATTCCGATCCTCCCGTCCTGCGGGATGAACCTCTCGGCTATATCCATCTTGGCCATGACCTTAATGCGGCTCGTCACTGGCGATTGATGCCCCTTCGTGAGCTCATACCTGTCGCTCAAGACGCCGTCCACCCTGTACCTGACAAGGAGCTTGTCCTCGAAGGGCTCCAGGTGAATGTCCGTCGCGCGGTCCTTGATCGCCTCCAGCAGCACGCCGTTGACCAGCCTTATGACAGGGGCGTCCACCGTGTCGCTCAAAACCTCCTGACGCGCGAGCTGCGAGAGGTCGTCCACCGACTCTATCGCGTTCAGGGTGTCCTCCGCGACACCGCTCTTTAAATCGTAGAGGGTCCGGATCAATCCGTTGATCTGATTCTCGGGAAAGATCACGACCTGCGCCGTCCTGCCGGCGCCGACAGCCAACAATTGGGCGTCGGGAATGGAAGAAAGGCTTGAGACGGCCACCACCAGCGTGTTGTCCAGCAATTCTATCGGAAGGATGCCCTTTTCTCGAAGGGCGTCGACGCTGACCCCCTTGGGTATCAGCTCCATCACAAATTCCGGGGTCGGGAGCCTGTTTGCGCTTGCGGCTGTGGTCTCCATTTTTTCCTCCACCAAGCGCGGTTATTTAGACGACTTTGTGTCTGTCGGCGGTTCTGTGAGGTTCATAGTCTCGTGACTTATGCCCTCCTGAGCGTTTGACTTG
>JAISLO010000269.1 GCA_031290815.1 Synergistaceae bacterium
ATGTTGATAGACATGATAGCTATTTCAGAGTCGACCCCTGGACCGATCGGTCTCAACATGGCGACATACGCCGGTTATGCGGCTGGCGGCGTTATGGGTGGCATAATCGCAACCCTGTCGATCATAACCCCATCATTCTTCATCCTTTCAATTATTGTGAAAATACTGGATGCGTTCAAGGAAAATCGCTTCGTAAAAGCCGCGTTTTATGGAATAAGACCGGCGGTAACGGCTCTGATAACCTCCGCGGCGCTTGGCATAATAAAGATAACCCTTTTTGATATACCTCATTACAAAGAAACCGGCAGAGTGCTGGATATCCTGGGTTACAAACAGATTTTGCTGTTTGCCGTGATATTCTTTCTGATGAAGAAATACAAAGGACACCCGGTTTTCTACATCGGAGGCGCGGCACTGGCAGGCATCTTGTTCAGTCTGTAGATCGGCGGTGCTCCACCAACGCCGGCAAATGGGGCAGCATGTCATTCTTCAACTGCGCCATATTGCGGCGTTTGTCCAATGATTTCAAGCCTCATAAACACATTGCGCCTTGCGGCCGATGTCATCCCGTTTCGGTCTCGCTTTGAATCGGCGTCTCGACATCTCATGTATAGATACGCCGCAAACCGTATTGCGCGGGCGGACCGTTGGATGTATATTTTGTATGGAGAAATCAATCAAACGGCGGAGGTGTTCATCAATGAGGATCATCAAGAGTCGGATTACAAAGGCAATCGCGCTTGCGCTGACGGTCGTTGCTGTGTTCCTGACGATCGGGGCCGGATTTGCGTCGGCGGAGAACTGGCCCATGTTCCGCGGAAACGAGGCTCGCGCCGGAAGCGTGGCCTCACCGGACTTCGGACCCGCCGCCATTGCGGGGAAAATCGCCTGGCGAAGCGGCGTGCAAGGGCCGATACAGTCGTCCCCAGCAGTGTTCGGCGGCAGGATTTTCTTCGGATCGGATGACGGAAACTTTTATGCGTTGAGAGAGGATGACGGAGCAGGGTTGTGGAGTTTCCCGGCGGAGAACTGGATCTCGTCGTCTCCGGCAATCGCTAAAGGGCTGGTGATCTTCGGCAGTTATGACAGCAGGATATACGCGCTCGATATCTATACCGGCGCGCTCAAGTGGCGATTTACAACCCACGGCATGGTCGCTTCCTCGCCTGCCGCAGCGGACGGGAGAGTGTTTTTCGGGAGCGTCGACGGCGGCGTTTATTGCGTGGACATGTCGACCGGCATCGAAAAATGGAGCTACAAAGCTGGCCGCGAGGTATACGGCTCGCCATCCGTCGCCGACGGAGTAGTTTACATCGGCAACCATGACGGGAAAATGATGGCAATTGACGCGGCCACTGGCAAGCTCAAGTGGCGGGCCATTGTGGGCGGCCCGGTGACGACCGCCCCTGCGATATCTGGAGGCCGGTTGTTCTTCGGCAGTTGGGATGGCAAACTCTACTGCGCCGACATAAAAAACCAAGCCGTTATATGGCGATACGACTCCGGCGGCTCAATCGAATCGCCGCCGCTGGTCTCTGGAGGCAGAGTCTTCTTTGGGAATCAAAACGGCGATATGACGGCGCTGGACTCCTCCAGCGGCAAGGTGCTGTGGAAAACGGCGACCGGACACACGATATCGTCGGCGCCGTCGATGCGGGGAAAACAGATCTTCTTCGGCAACCACGGCAACGAAATATACTCTCTGGATGCCCAGACAGGTCAGGTCCACTGGAAGATCAACGCCGGCGGCGCTGTAACGTCGACGCTCGCCGCCGGAAAACACGCGATCTATGTGACCTGCGCGGACAGCACGATTCAGAGCATAAAATAGACGGGGCTTCAGGAAATCAGGAACGTGGGCTCCACCCAAACCCCCAAGGGGACTGGTCCCCTCGATCCCGTTAACAGGGCCCGGGGAACTTCACTCCCCCTGCTGAGTCTGGGCAGAGCCCAATGTTTTTTATGACTGTTCGACCTGCCTCACTACGTCTATTACAGTTCCGTCGCGCCACTCTATCACTCCTACGACGCGGTCCGTGGTCCTTACAGGCGACATCGGGCCGCTCATTCGTTTTGCCCTGTCAGCAAGCTCGTCTATCGGCACGAGAGGGATGGCGTCCCCGTATCTTGCCTCCTTGAACGCGTCGATGAGGTCCTGTCTCCTCGGGTTGATCGTAACTCCAAATTCGGTCACGACCGCGTCGACGACCTCGCCGGGGGTCGTCACTGTGTGCACGCTGTCAACCACGCAGGGGATTCTGCCTCGCAGCAGGGGCTGGGCTATTATGGTGAGGCTGGCGCCGGCTGCCGCGTCCTGATGTCCTCCTATGCCGTGCAGCAGCATTCCGTCGGCTTCGGTGTTCACGTTCACATTGAAATCCCTGTCCAGCTCGGTCGCGCCGAGGATCACCACGTCCAGGGCATTGACCGCCGCGCCCTGGTTCCATGGATTGGCGTACCAGTCAGCGGATATCTCGATGTGGCGCGAGTCCGACGCTATGGATTTGACGGCCTCTAGATCAAATGATTGAACGTCCAGCAGTTTCTCCACGAAACCGTCCTTCAAAAGATCCACGAAGTAGCCGGTAATCCCGCCAAGCCCGAAACCAGCCTTGATATCCCTTCGCTTCATGCCCTCCTTTATGCAGTCGGTCACGGCGAGCGGAATACCTCCCGCTCCGGTCTGAAAACCGATGCCGTCCATGAAGTATGGCGAAGACTCGATGAGCTTCGACGCATATTTAGCTATCATAAGGCGCAGGGGATCGCGCGTCACCCTCGTTGTCCCCGAAACTATGCCGGACGGATCACCGATGCTGTCCGCCTGTACTATGAAGTCGACGGATATTCCTGGTATTGACACGTTGGATATGGGATAAGGCTGAAGGTTGTCTGTTATGGCGACGACGCAGTCCGCGTACTCGGCATCCGTGAACGCGTATCCTATCGCCCCGCAGGCGGACTTGCCGAATCTCCCAGAGATATTTCCGCTCCTGTCAGCAGTCGGAGCCGCTATAAACGCCACGTCGATACACACGTCGCCGGACATGACGGCCCTTGGACGGCCTCCATGGCTTCGGAGGACGACCGGGGCCCCCATGCCGCCTTCCGACACCAGAGCTCCTATCGGCCCGTTGACCGACCCCAAAATGCGGCTTATCACACCGCTCTTGATATGAGTGATAAGTGCCTTGTGCACCCCAAAGAGCGCGGTGGGGAAGAGTGTCAGGTCCCGTATGCCCATCTCCGCGCAGGCGTCGAGGACCATGTTCACTATGTAGTCC
>JAISLO010000270.1 GCA_031290815.1 Synergistaceae bacterium
AAAGTGTCGGGGCGGATATGCTCCGAGGTTCGGGAGACCGATGTCGTCGCCCGCATAGGCGGCGATGAGTTCGCCATCATCCTCACAGACATCGGAGATGTGGAGAAAAAATATGTGGCGGGCGATGTCGCCGAGAGGATCTGCCGCTCCGTGGAGCGGCCGTTCAACATCGGCGGATTGAGCGTATCGATCACTGTTAGCATAGGGATAAGCATGTATCCTTTGGACGGCTCAGACTACGAGACGCTGTTCTCCAAGGCGGACTCCGCTTTGGCCAGTATCAAGGGTAACAATCGCGGAGGCTGGTGCTGCTGGCAAAATTCGTAAGACCCGGAACACGCTGGATTTTTATATAGTTGTCCGAATTAAAACAGAGGGGTGAAGCAGGCCATGGGAATTCTTGAGAAGATGAGGCTGGACGGAAAGGCCATTCTGATAACGGGTGCAGCCAGGGGAATAGGCAAGAGCCTTGCAACGGCGCTGGGGGAGGCCGGAGCGAATCTTGTACTGGCCGATTTGGATTTGGACGAAGCGGAGAGGACGGCGTCCTGGCTAAAGGGAAACGGCGTCAAAGTGATCGCGGTCAGGGCTGACGTAACCATTCCAGGCGACAATCTTGCGATCGTCGAGGCTGCAGTCAGGGAATTTGGAGAATTGAACGCCGCGTTCTGCAACGCAGGGATTGTCATCAACAAAAAAGCCGAGGAGATGTCCTTGGAGGAGTGGCGGCGCGTCATCGACATCAACCTGACCGGCGTTTTTCTAACCGCCACCGCCGCCGGCCGTCAGATGATAAAACAGGGCAAGGGCGGATCGATAATCAACACGGCGTCCATGTCAGCCCATATCGTGAACTTTCCGCAGCCCCAGTGCTCATACAACGCATCGAAGGCCGGAGTCATACAGCTTACGAAGTCTCTGGCCGTCGAGTGGGCGGATAAGAACATCCGCGTCAACTGCATAAGCCCCGGTTACATGGGCACTGAGCTCCTTTTGGCCTCCGAAACGCTGAAGCCTCTCATCGAAAAATGGGAGTCGGTCACGCCAATGCGCCGCATAGGAAGGCCGGAGGAACTCCAGGCGATAGCCGTGTACCTTGCCGGAGACGCTTCGAGCTTCACCACTGGATCTGACTTCATCATCGACGGCGCGTTTACGTGCGTATGATTTGGCCTCAATCCACAACCGGTCACCGATGCCGGTTGAGCAGCGCGCATCATTTATATTTTGACTCGTTCAACGGGGGGCGAAATTCGTGATGTTTTCCAAGTTCTTTGCCGAATCTCCTGTGTGGAAGGCGGCCGCCGTTATCGTTCTTTTGGCCGCAAGCTGCTTGTCCGTTCATGTCGGAGCGGCTTGGGCCGCGACCTGGCAGGCGTTTGCCAATCCATATCCGGAGGCATCGGGTTCGGAGTCCGATCCCATCGTGATTTCGACGCCAAGGCAGCTCGCTCACCTCGCTCTCCAAGTGTCCGAGGGAGACAGTTTCGAGGGAAGATTCATCGAACTGAGGAACGATATAAGCATAAGCGGCCGCCTTTGGACTCCTATAGGAAACAGGACTGAGGACGGAGTGCCGTTCAACGGCAGGTTTGATGGCAAGGGACACACCATAAAGGGACTGACGGTCAGAGGTTCCGGCGAAAGTTACCACGGGCTATTCGGGGCCCTCGGGAGCAACGCCGTAGTGTGCGATCTCAACCTGACGGGCATAAACGTGACAGCGGACGGAAAATCACTGGGAGTCGCTGGCTTGGCAGGTTATAACGCCGGCAGGGTGGAGAACATCACCTCGAGCGGGACCGTGAAGGGGAGCCAAAGCGTCGGGGGACTCGTAGGCCGCAACTTCGGCAGCGTACTCAACATCAGGTCGACCGTGAGAGTCATAGGGTCAGGCATGTATGTCGGCGGGCTGGTCGGCTATAACGATTTCAAGAAGGGCCTACTCTCAGGAATGGAGATGAACAGATAACACCCTGTGAAACAGATGACATTTTAAACTGATCCCGCCCCTCCAAACAGCAGGGAGCGGGGTCAGTTTTTTCAGGCTTTCGTTTTACGCTCCTGATTATGAGAACAGGCCCGCAGTCTCTCCTCCGTCGATCCTGATGTCGGCACCGGTTATGTACCTCGCGTCATCGGATGCCAGGAACGCGTAAAGGGCTCCGATCTCCTCCGGCTCGGCGTGACGCTTCATTGGGATGCCCTCGTTCGTCTTGGCGAGCATCTCGTCGGTGTATTCAGCCCTCTGCATAGGGGTCAGCACGTAGCCTGGGCAGACGCAGTTCACCCTGACATTTGGGGCGAGTTCGAGCGCCATCGTCTTCGTTAGGAGGATTACCCCCGCTTTCGACGAGTTGTAATCGGCGTACCAGCGGTGCCCCTCTGTGCCGTTTGACGACGCGGTCATGAGGATGACCCCATTCCCCTGCGCGGTCATGCGAATGGCGGCCTCCTTCGACGTGAGGAACATTCCGCCGAGGTTTATATCCATCACTCGCTTCCACTGTTCATACGTTATGTTCACAAAATCGCTCCTCACGCTGATACCAGCGTTTGAAACCAGCACGTCTATGCCGCCGAGCGAGTCGTCCATCGCCAGGAACGAGGACTTCACCTGTTCCTCCGACGCTACATCCGCAGCGTAAGAACCGGAGAAATTTTCGTGTTTCGCCGCTGCGGCCGCAAGAGCTTTGGAGTCGCGGTCCACGAGGAAGACCGACGCCCCCTCGAATGCGAAACGCTCGGCGGTCGCGTAACCGATGCCGCTCGCTGCCCCGGTCACCATCACTCTCTTACCTGCCAGTTCCGGAAATTTTGCCATATTGCAGATTCCCTCCTGTCGCTATGATTTGTTCTTCAGTCGTACCGCCGGTTCGGAGGGCAGAGCGAACAACGGAATGAACCTGTCCCACCCGGTAAAGGTCAGCACAAGCATGGATATGACTGATATCCACGCGAAGTAATTATACTTTATCATACCCATTGCCGTGACTACGCCTTCGGCAAGCGGATACACGGAGATGCTTATTCCGACGAAAAAACCCAGGTACACGTGCCACGGAATGAGCTGGGAACCGACCACACCCATAGCGTCCGAGAAAGTCGCGTTGCGCAGCGCCAGCTTGTACATGTCCTCCGGGCTCCCCTCGACGTTCTTCTCTGTGATATCCTTGAGAATCGGGCCTATGGTGACTATCTGCGCCATCTCGTCGGCGAGGGCGGCGTTGCCCAGCAGGCACAGGAGCGCGTTGCTGAACATTAGCTGACGGACATTCCTCGACACCCGCACTATGAAATCGGCTACCGGCTTGAAGGCGTTCATCTTGTTCATTATACCGCCGAACGCGCCCACCCAGAGCATCATCGCAATGGACCAGCTTCCAGCGTCCGAAAAACCGGTATAGCAACTGTCGAGGAAATCGGAAATGCTGGTGACGGTTCCCGTGAAATAGCCGAACAGGAGCGATGATATTATTCCTCCCGAAAGACAGATCAGCGTGTTGACCCCGGCCACCGCAAGAGCGAGAACGATGAAGAACGGGACTATCATCAACAGCGGAACGCCAGTCTGCACCTGTTTGAGCAAGGTTACGGCAGACGCCCTCTCCTCGGCCAGTTTATCCCAAACCTCCTGAGGAACCTGGGCTATCGCGTCGGCTGCGTTTACAGGCGTGTCAGGCAGCCCCAGCGAGCTGCCGACGGCGAAAAATATCACTGCTGAGATCAGAACGCAGAGCAGAGACCAGACGCCCTGATGCCTGACCCTCTTTATTATCTCGACTCCCTGCAGGCCTGAGCTTACTACGGTTGTGTCCGATATCAGGCCTATGTTGTCTCCGAAGCAGGATCCACCGGCTATAGCGCCTATTGTGAGCAGGATGTTGCCGTCTATGATGTGGTTCAGCCACAGGAAGATCGGTGCGCACGCTGCAAACGTGCCCCACGACGTACCTGTAGCGATTGACAGGAGGCTTGTCGCTATGAAGCCTACCAGAGCCACCGTGCTGGCCTTTACCCCGAGCGAGAGGGCGAGGTTTATCGCGGATGCGGCGACGCCGGTCGACATGAAACTCTCCGCGACGCCGTACGCCAGCTGCAGAATCAGAAAGACTATCAAGAAGTGCTTGAGATTTTCTATTGCCGCGTTCAGAAGGTCCTGGAACGTAAAACGTTCCGTGATCATGGCTATCACGATGGCATAAGCAAAGGATATAGGAGCGGCGAGAAGGATGTCCAGTCCGGACATCATGAGGCCCGCTATCAACACAACAGGCGTCAGTTTCAAAATGCTGCGCAAAGCAAACACCTCCTCAACTATATTTTTTGTCACAAACGACCGGT
>JAISLO010000271.1 GCA_031290815.1 Synergistaceae bacterium
TGACCTATCGCTTGGTGTCCGATAACGACCATCATATACTCGCGAACGAAAGATTTTGCCGATTCTGTAGAGACAGGAGAATGCGAACAGGCCGGCTCCGGGAATTTGACTTCTCATGTTCAGGAGAGTATACTATTCGTATTATCTCTGTGGAAGCGGGAGTGATGATGATGATTTCAGTTATGCTGTTTCAGCGAAAATGCCGACGATCCGGTCTTTTGTCAGACCTCAGAGTTCTCACTGCACGACCTCGACCTTCCAGATAATAACCCAAACTTCACCCTAAAAATCAAATTTTTCCAGGGCAGTTTAAGAAGGCTCTAAAGCTGTATTAAGCAAGCCAGCCATCGTAGTCTCTGCCCACCATAGCGAATGTGACAACGCTCGGCGTGAATGCGCGTTTATTTGCGTTATGCGTCGCTCGTCTTCTTGTCCGCAACAAGCTGCGATATTTTGCGGACATTCGCGCCTTGAAACGCTTCATCCGGCAGTCCTTGCCTGACGGCGTTGTTGTGTTTGTCAGCACAGCCGCATCCGGACCAGCGTTGGGCGTATGGTTCCAAATCGACATCATATTTCTGAAGGAGCGTGTGAATCATGGCAATAAACAGTCTAGCGGGCAGTTTTTCGGAATCCATCATTGGAATAGTGGGTTTGGGGCACCTCGGACATTCTCTGGCCGTGCCGCTGATCAAGAACGGACTTAGGAAGGACAGGCTTCTGATATCTCACAAGGGCAGCGAGGATACCCGCAGGAGAGCTGTCGAACTGGGGCTGGGCTCCTGCCTGACGGATACCGCATCGCTTATGGCAAGCGCCGACATAATGATTATCGCGACCAGGCCTCAGGATGTCCTCAGCCTTCCCAGCAGCGCGCTAAAGCCTGGCTCGCTCGTGATCTCATGCATGGCTGGACTGCCGCTTGACCTGCTCAAGACGATATTTCGCGGGGACGTCATGCGGATGATGTGCAGCGGTCCCGATACCATCCTCGGCGGGCGCGGAATAGCCACTACCTTCCCGGCCGACCCGCGCGCTGAAGCCGTGCTGCACATGATGGGTCTCAGGGTTTTCGATTCGTCGTTCGAGGAGGAGCTGGACTCCTTCACCGTCGGTATATGCATACCGGCCATCCTGCTCAACATCTGCGCTGACGAGCGCGATGTCAGGGATGCCGTGGGCGGGATGATGGAACGGTATCCGGTTTATAAAAAGCTCTGGGGCTGGATAAGGGAGATCAGCCCCGCGTGTTCCGGCCTCGGCTCCGACGACCGCCGCGCGAGCCTGGAGAACGTCTCGACTAAGGGCGGCATAACTCAGGCCATGATGGATGCTCTTCTGGAAGGAGACTCATTCTCCTTGGCGATCCAGCGCGGGATGCACCGGGGACGGGAGATAACGGACACAATCAGGAAGGACCTGGCCGTGGCCTCGAAGCGAGCGGTGTAGGCGGAAGCGCCTGGCGGCGGCTCCGCGCCCGACTCGATTACGGATCAAACCTGAATCGAGTCGGGACATCGCCGCCAGGCTCGCGTCAACACTGTGGGGTTTCGCCTATCCCCCTATACGTGCACGACGATATCGTTTCCCTGATTTTCGATGGTCACGCAACCGCCCTCCGTGACGCTGCCCGCGATCAGTTCCCTTGCCACGGCGGTCTCCACGTGCCTCTGGATGTACCTCTTTATCGGCCGTGCTCCGTAGACCGGATCGTATGAGTTCTTCGCTATGACGCTCAGGACGTTCGGGCTCGTCTCCAGCGAGATGTTCCTCTCGCTCAGGCGTTTTCGGAGATTATCGATGACCAGGCCAACGATCGACTCTATCTCATCCAGCTTCAGCGGCTTGAATATGACGGTTTCGTCGACCCTGTTCAGAAACTCGGGCCGGAAGTGAGACTTCAGCTCGTTCATCACGGTCTTCCTGATCTCGCCGCTTATCTCGCCGTTCCCGGCTATCCCGTTCGCGATCAGGTGTGCGCCGAGGTTGCTGGTCATTATGATCACAGTGTTCTTGAAGTTCACGGTGAGCCCGTGGCTGTCCGTCACCCTGCCGTCGTCTAATATCTGAAGCAGTATGTTGAAGACGTCCGGGTGGGCCTTCTCGATCTCGTCGAAGAGGATGACCGAGTACGGCCTCCTGCGGACGGCCTCAGTGAGCTGGCCGCCCTCGTCGTACCCGACGTAGCCGGGCGGCGCGCCGATCAGGCGCGACGTCGCGTGCCGTTCCATGTACTCCGACATGTCTATACGTATGATGTTCTCCTCGGAGTCGAACAGGGCCTCGGCTAAGGTCCTGGCAAGCTCCGTCTTTCCGACCCCCGTCGGGCCGAGAAATATAAACGATCCGATCGGACGCTTGGGATCGTTTATTCCGGAGCGGGCGCGGAGCACCGCCTCGGAGACCAGCCGGACCGCTTCGTCCTGGCCTATCACCCTCTCGTGAAGCGTTTCGGGCAGCCGGAGAAGTTTTTCGCGTTCCCCCTCCGCCAGTCTCTCTACCGGTATGCCAGTCCACTTCGACACGATCTCCGCGATCTCCTCCTCGGTGACTTCCTCGCGGAGGAGCCTGCGCCCGCCCGAATCCTGCGCGTCCTCCTCTTCCTTCAATTTTTGGACGAGCTGAGGCAGGTGTCCGTGCCGTAACTCGGCCGCCCTGTTCAGGTCGTATTCGCGTTCGGCCTTGTCTATCTCACGCTTGGCGGCCTCTATCCGTTCGCGGAGGTCGCGCACCTTCGATATCGACGACTTCTCGGATTCGTATTGCGCCTTCAAAGCATCGGATTCCTCCCTAAGGTCGTACAGTTCCTTGGATAAGGTCTCCAGCCTCTCGGCGCTCGCCTTGTCGTTCTCCTTCTTCAGAGCGGCCTCCTCGATTTCGAGGCGCATGATTTTGCGCGAGACGGCGTCCAGCTCCGACGGCATGGAGTCGATGTCCGTCCTGATCATCGCGCAGGCCTCGTCGACCAGGTCTATCGCCTTGTCTGGGAGAAACCTGTCCTGAATGTAGCGGTTCGAGAGCGCGGCCGCCGATACCAGCGCGTTGTCCTGTATCTTGACGCCGTGATGAACCTGAAAGCGCTCCTTCAATCCCCTGAGTATCGATATGGTGTCCTGGATATCCGGCGGCTCCACCATCACCGGCTGAAACCTGCGTTCGAGCGCCGCGTCCTTCTCTACGTGAAGGCGGTACTCCGCTATGGTCGTAGCGCCGATGCAGTGCAGCTCTCCCCTCGCGAGGAGCGGCTTCAAGATGTTGCCGGCGTCCAGCGCGCCGTCGGTCCTCCCCGCGCCGACTATCGTGTGGATCTCGTCTATGAACAGCAGCACGCGTCCCTCGCTCTTCTGAATCTCGGTCAGGACGGCCTTGAGGCGTTCCTCGAACTCTCCCCGGTACTTCGCGCCGGCTATGAGCGAGCCCATGTCGAGGGCGAAGATGGACCTGTCCTTCAACCCATCCGGAACGTCGCCTCTGACTATTCGGGCCGCCAGCCCCTCGACGACCGCCGTCTTTCCTACCCCAGGCTCGCCGATCAGGACGGGATTGTTCTTCGTCTTGCGGCTCAGTATCCGAGTCAGCCTCCGAATCTCCTCGTCCCTGCCTATCACTGGGTCGAGTTTGTTCTCCCTCGCCAGGCGCACCAGGTCACGGCCGTACTTCTCGAGAACCTCGTATGTCTCCTCCGGATTCGCGCTGGTGATCCTCTGATTTCCCCTCACCTGGGTCAGAACCGACAGAAACCTGTCCTCTGTTACGTCGAATGCTTTGAATATCCTGGCCAGTGGCTGCGAGGGCGAGTTTATCATCTGGATAAATATGTGCTCCACGGAGACGTATTCGTCCTTCATCCTCTTGGCCGCGTCCTCGGCTTCGAGCAGCAATCCGCCCAATCCCCGAGAGATGAAGATCTTCCCAGGCTGATAACCTGGGCCGGATACGCGCGGACGCGCCCGCAGTTCGGAATCGACCAGCTTTATCATGGACTCGGGCTGAATGCCCATGCTGGAGACCACTCCGGGAATGAGCCCGTTCTCCTGTTTCAGAAGGGCCGACAACATGTGAAGCTCGTCGACCTCCTGGTGCCCGTAGCGAGTGGCCTCGTTCTGAGCCTCCGCCACGGCGGCCTGAGATTTTTCAGTCATTTTATTCAGATCCAAGAATATCCCTCCGTCCCAATGCATTGATCATTAATGACTATTATGACATAAAGTGATTGATCAGTCAATGTTATATCACTGTTGTCAATTTAAGAGAACACAGCCTCTTGCAACATACTCTTTATAGTATAAATACCACTGGCGGCGGTTCGGAATAGGGCTATAATTCAACAGTCGGCGTGGTGCTCTGATATTCTGGGCGAGGGAAATTTTATTTTGGACTGAGGAAGCGCTGATTGAACTGGCAGGACGAAATTTAACCGTTTTGGAGTGCGGTCCTTATCTCAAATTTATTCACACAGACGGGGGAATTCACAGGTGAAGGAATGGTACTGCGGGATCGATGGACGGACGGAGGGCCCGTTTTCAGAGGAAAAATTGAGGGAACTGGCGGCGCGGGGAGTGCTGACGGGGGATACTCTGGTTTGGAACGGTGACCCTGGCAATGCGGAGAGGGGGTGGGTGAGGGCCGCTGAGACGGAGGTCGCCGCGATATTTGGCAATGCTGCCGGCTCTGTCTCTCAGGCACCGCCCGCAATCCAGAGGATGGAAACCCATCAGGCCGGCGTCGGCCGGTCATCTGCCGCGCAGGGTCGCGACGACAGCCCAGAGTTCGTGCTTGCGCCGCGCTGGCGCAGGTTTCTGGCCGTTCTCTGCGATTCTCTGGTGGGTTTTGCGTCCATCTTTTTAGCCTTCTTTTTGCCAGGATTGATTGGAAACTTCGCTTTCAGAATGATCTCGTCGCTTTTTGCGGCCATATTGATTTCTATGCTGCCGGCTCTGATCATAATCCTGACGTGGCTCGGAATCAACCTGCGCTTCCTCTACAAGGACGGACAGACGATAGGCAAAAAGATACTCGGCGTTCGGATAGCGAACCAAGAAGGCGGACGGGCAAGGTTGACTTCGATAATCTTCCTCAGGCTGGTTCCGTTTTGGGTTCTCTCGATAATCGGCAAGGCGGCGGACGAGAAGGAGATGCTGCCGATGTTCTTGCTGCATAACCCGGCATTGCCGTTTATATCGGGTGTATGCGCGATCATCCTTCTGGCCGACATACTGCTCATATTCAGGCGGGACAGGAGAACGCT
>JAISLO010000272.1 GCA_031290815.1 Synergistaceae bacterium
GCACTCGCTGAGCGGCGACTTGTGGGAGATTCTTTTCGTGATGTGGATCGCCGAGGATGAGAACACGATCGGTCATCTGGCGGAACTCGGATCCGTTCCCGCGGGCTCGATCGCGGCCATAGCCTCCCGGGAACTGTGGTATTTGCACAAGACCATCTCAGCCACTCGCAAACTCATAGATAAAGAGGATGCATACGAACCTCTGAGACAGATAAAAAACTACGTCCCTTCGAGCCGCGGGCAGGGCGGAATCGACTCGGAGACTCTGCGCGCCCTGATCGAGACCGCCGAAGTTTTCAGCAGCGCAAAGACTCCCGATGAAATATACAAATCGATGGCTGACTTCTACGTGTCCAACGGATCGGGACGGTTTGCCCTCTACAAAGCCTTCAAGTGGTCAGGCGCCGGGGCTCTCGAACCCATGACCGACCTGGATGGAAAGGGACTGAGTGACCTCGTGGGCTACGAGCTCCAAAAGGCCGAGCTGCTGGCCAATACCGAGTCGTTCATCAAGGGGAGGGAAGCGAACAACGCCCTCTTGTTCGGCGACAGCGGGACTGGGAAGTCTTCGTCCGTGAGGGCGCTGCTGAACGAACCCGGTTTCGTCAAGCGCGGACTGCGGATGATAGAGCTGCACAAAGATCAACTCTCGTATATACCGGAGATTTTGAACATTATAAGATTCCGCAACTACCGCTTCATCATCTTCATGGACGACCTGTCGTTCGAGGAGTTCGAGGTCGAGTACAAGCACCTCAAGGCGCTGATCGAGGGCGGCATCGAGCCTAAGCCCGAAAACACCCTGATATACGCCACCTCCAACAGGAGAAACATAATACGGGAGGTCTGGTCGGACAGAAAATCGTCCAGCGACGACGTCCACGCAGGCGATACGATGCAGGAAAAACTGTCGCTCGCCGACAGGTTCGGCCTCTCAATATGGTATGGTTTGGTCGGCAAGGATGAATATCTTAAAATGGTGAGATCGATCGCCGAGGAGAACGGCGTGTCGATGGACCGCGACGAGATGGAACGTCTCGCCCTCCGCTGGGAGATAGAGAGAGGAGGGTTCACCGGAAGGACGGCGAGACAGTTCGTCAAGCACCTGTTGCTTCGCGGGTAGTTCTATTATCGAATTGAGAAGGCTGATGCCGCTTATATTCCAAAACGATCGAATCCCGTTTTGATGATTTAAATCAGCGCTTCCTCAGGGAAAGGAGATCGGCTGGACTCCGGACGGGGACCTATGCGCAGCGAAGATGGGAAAGTTTGACAGGTTCTTCGAGGATATTGACGAACCACAGAGCGCGTTTCGGAGCGCCGGCGAAGACACCTCCCACAGCAAAGAGATCCGCGGACTGCCCAAGGGGAAGTGGATCATGGATGGCGTTTACCTCATGGAGTTCTCCAGGCGCATCGGCAGTCCGCACGGCGGATCCCCTCTTGAATCCCCTGATGAGATGAGCGTGATGCGGCGCTTCGGGACCGCCGGGAAGACCGTGTTCCTCGATCTCGAGACGACGGGCCTGACGGGAGGCACCGGAATTTATGCATTCCTCTGCGGCATCGGCAGGGTCGTAGGGGACGAGTTCAGGGTGATGGAGCTCTTCCTAGAGGGCCCGGGCAAGGAGGCGTCATTCCTCGACGCGATAGGCTCGGCGATCCCGCCCGGATCGTGTCTCGTCACGTTCAACGGGGCCGCGTTCGACATACCGCTCCTTCAAACGAGGCATGTGCTCGCCCGCAGCGAGCCATCGTGGAGCGGCATGCCTCATGTAGATATGCTTCATCATGCGCGCAGGCTGTACCGCGGATACCTTGACTCCTGCTCTCTGTCCAGTTTGGAGAGAAACGTGCTTCGAGTCAATCGCGGATCGCAGGACATCCCCGGATCTCAGATACCGTTGTTCTACGCTCAATACCTGCGATCGGGGGATGCGTCACGGCTCAGGGGCGTCTTCTATCATAACGAACTCGACATCGTATCGTTGGCCTCGCTCTACTGCCGAATCGCTCACGTGCTCGACGGGAACTCCGCCAACGGGCGGGAACTCCTGAGGGCCGGAGATATATGGTGCTCCAGAGGGGATACGGAGCGAGCCATGGAGTTTTGGAACACGGCGTGTTCCTACCCGGTGTCAGAGGCGGAGGCCAGATTGAGAAGGGCTCGTGTTTTCAAGTCAAGCCTTGACTTCGCATCGGCCAGAGAGGATCTTCTCTTCGCGCTCGCTCGCATCGAATCTGGAGACGCGGGGCAATCGGGGGGGGCCACCGTGTACGGCCTGCGAGAGGAGCTAGCCAAACTGGAGGAGCATCGATTCGGGTCGCCGGATAGGGCCCTCGAACACACGAAGTCGGCGCTCCTGTGGATCAAGAGAAACAGGCACTTGTTGGGACGAGCCGGTGCTGACATGTACAGGTCCATGATGCACAGATACGTCCGTCTGACGAAAAAAATTATGAAGGCCAGGGGATGATGTATTCTGAAGATGTCCGGACGGTTTGCGTTTTCCGCAGACGCGCGTCTGCTGTTCAGCTTATTTTTGCCGCTTTACGCGGTTCACTGCGTGGAGCAGGTTTATTTCGTGTATGGCAACGTCCTCCAGGGATACGGCATCGAACCGCAGACAATCGGGCTGATACTGGGCAGTTTTTTTGTGTCCATCATGATAACCCGCCCTCTCGGCGGATGGGTCCTCGAGAACTTCGGGATACGAAGGACTCTGCTCATATCGAGCGTTGCGGGATTCATCGGCTGCTCCATCCTCTTCGCGTCGAAGAGCGTACCGCTGCTCTTTGCCGGAAGAATCCTCTCCGGGGCCTGCTTCGGAGTCTACTCCATAGGGATATTTTCATACCTTGCGCTAGTCATCCCCGAAAAGTCACGGGCCGCGTCGTTTGCCCTGACGATAAGCGGTGGCATACTGCCCATCGCCACCGTCACGCCTGTCGGAGAGTGGCTCATATCGAAATCTATGCCCGGCTCGTTTCTCGCTATAGGCCCGCTCCTGTGCGTACTGTGCTGGTTCCTCGGCCAGCGCGTCGGCCCCTCGACACAGGCCAGAAGGGATGATTCGCCCGGCAACTGGGGACGTTACAGAGATATTCTGTCATACAGGCCGTTTATCTTACTCGTTGCAACCGGTTTCATGATAGCCCTGACCGACGCGTCGCTAGTCAGCGTGTCGCTCTTCGCGGCAGAACACGGGCTTGCCGCGTCATGGTTCATGGCGAGCAGTTCCGTCGCCGGATTGATTGTGAGGGTCCCATGTTCGAGGATCATGAACAT
>JAISLO010000273.1 GCA_031290815.1 Synergistaceae bacterium
ATCTGTTTTTCTCTGGGAAGCCACTTTTCTATGATCTCGTCCAGCTTGGATACGTCTATGGGCTTGGCCAGGAAATCGTTGAAGCCCGCTTCGATGAACATCTCCCGCATTCCCGATACTGCGTTCGCAGTCAGCGCGATTATGGGAACAGGAGGTCTCCCGTCAGCGCATCCATGCCCCTTCTCCCACTCACGTATCAGCAGAGCCGCCTCCACGCCGTCCATGTCCGGCATCATGTGATCCATGAACACTATGTCGTACCGATTGCGTTTGACCAGTTCCACGGCCTCGGCGCCGCTCAAACAGGCGTCCACGTCCGCCTTGTAAGGGGCAATGAGCCCCTCCGCGACCTTCAGGTTTGTCGCTATGTCGTCCACCACCAAAAGCCGTGTCCCTGGGGCGGTAAACCGGGTTCCCGTAAACAAGGCGCTTTCCATGCAATCCCGGCGGACGGGAGCGCCGTTGAGCACGTCGGAGATCGACAGGGTTTGCAGCGGCAGGGATACGAAGCGAGCGTTGGGGATATACTTCTCGCTGCCCCATTCGACCATCAGAGCCAGGTGGGGCCGCTTCTTCTCCGGACACTCGCGTTCCGCCAGTTCCATCACCGGCATGATCCGGTCATAGAGACCGTATCCTGAGAAAACGAAGTACCATTCCTCCTCCCTCAGGGCCCTGGCAAAGGACTCGATGTCAGATGTCAGCCGGTGGGGGACGCCCATGTTTTCCAGGGACCACGCAATCGATTTCGCGTAGACCATCCGTCTCTCATAGACCAGTGTTTTCTTCCCGCCGAGATTCTCCACAGAGGCGAAGGGGGCCTCAGAGGCTGTCCTCTGGGGGATGCACGCGGTAAAGACGCTGCCTCTGCCGTATTCGCTCTCCACGGAGATGTCCCCGCCCATTGCCGCGCAGAGGCGTTTTGTTATGGCGAGGCCCAGTCCCGTCCCCTCGATGCCGCGGTTTCGTTTTGTGTCCACCTGTATGAACTCGCCGAAGAGCTTTTGCTGATCCTCCGGCTTTATTCCAACCCCCGAATCCGCCACGACTATCCTCAGCGTTACCATGTCCCCTTCCGCATCGTCCCTGGTGATGGTCAGGCTGACAAAGCCCTTTTCCGTGTATTTCGCCGCGTTGTTCAGCATATTGAGGAGTATCTGGCGGAGGCGCACCTCGTCGCCGATCATCATGCCTGGAATGGCGGCGTCGATGTTGGTGTAGAAACGAATCGGTTTTTCGGCCAGCCTCATTCGGATAATGTTCACCACGTCGTTTATCAGGGAGGAAGGGTAATATGTGACAGGGATGATCTCGAGCCGGCCCGCCTCTATCTTGGAAATGTCCAGCAGGTCGTTGATCAGCGACATGAGATTCGCCGACGCCTGCTTGATGTCCCTCGCGTATCCCTTGGAGTCCTCGTCCAGATCCCTCCTGAGCAGCAGCTCAGACATGCCGCTGATGGCGTTCATGGGAGTGCGTATCTCGTGGCTCATGCGGGAGAGGAAATCCGACTTGGCCCGGGTGGACTGCTCGGCCAGCTCCCGGGCGTGTTCGGCGTCGCGCTGCGCCTGTTTGACCTCGGTCATGTCGTAGAAGGTGACGATCGAGCCCTTTACCTCGCCATCCTCCAGCATGGGCGTCATCTGAATCTGGTAGGAGCGGAGACGCCCGTCCAGCCCGAAGTCGATCTCCTGTTCGGCCTCGGTGGTCAGCTTTTCCTCCATTGCGCGCCTGAACATCTCGTCCACATGCGACAGAAACTCCTCCGATACGACGGGTTTCAGCATGTCATCGAGCGACTTGCCGTAAATCAAGCCGATGGCTGCGATGTTGCTCCTGCGCAGGTACGCGGAGCTGACGAAAACGATCCGCCCGTTTTCGTCGAAGAACATGACGATGTCCGGCGTGTTGTCCAGCAGCATGTTCATGTATTTTTCAAGACGTGATTTCTCGGTGAAAACGAGCTGGCTGAGCTTGTCCTTGGCCTGAAACGTGAGCTTGCTGCGTTCGCTCATCATTCGGCCGTAATCACGCTCGCGGAGCAGTTTCCGGCTCTCGGAGAACAGCCTTTTGACCTCGGAGCGCAGGTTTCTGTTCTCCTCTTTCAATTCATCTATCTCTTCCGGCGTCAAGTTGACCGACACATGTCTCGCCTCCATCGCCAGGGATTTTCATATTCCTAAAACGCGCAAACTATGAACGTGTAGTTGTGATAGCGATTCACGGGCGTTCGGTCGCGGTCCTGGGAGTGAACGGGGCAGATTTCCCCGCCGGAGTAAGCGAAGAGGTAGGGGATTCCCGTCTCCTGCATCAACTCCCGCACCTTGCCTATTTCTACCGTGGGATCGCAGTCCAGCGCCGAATATCGCTCCGCGCAGGAATACATCAGTATGCCGCTGGGTTTTTCGGAGGCCAGGCTTGCTGAAATCGTCTGGGCCGTCGTTGAGATGACATCTTCGGAGTTGATGGAGCCGACCGTCAGGGTGGCCCCGACCGGGATGTTCCCGCTGCCCAATGCGCAGCCCTCCGGCGTGATCGACAACATCGCGCGCGCGACCGGGGTAGTTCCGTCGTTGTAATAATCGACCACGAATGGAAATGAAGAGATCCTGGAGATCGTCCAGTCCTCGTTTCTGAATCCGAGCGTCTGGAGGTAGTCCGCGACTGACACGCCGTTGACCTTGCGAACCTCGTTGCCGTATGATTCAGTGACGACCCCCTTCGCCTGAAAGATTTTCCCCGGCGAAATGGGGGATGTGAAGAACCGCGGGCGGATGTCTCCCTCCAGAAGGATGAGGGCGCAGCGGTCGCTGTAGGCCGATCCGTTGTGGATGACCAGGGAGTCGCTGTAGTCGATGTTGTGGCTGATCGCGTGCGTCCCGAAGTTTGGGATGCCCCCCGAGATCTTCGTGAGGGCGTTCAGGGAAAAATCTCCTCCCGTGCTGTACAGCGGCTGGAAACTGAACATCATCTCCGGCCTGCCGGTCAGGCGCGCGGCGGCGGCCTCGTATGCGTCCGAAAGCGGGCTTTCGTCCTCCAGGGAGATCAGAGGGGCGCTCAGGCCGACGGAGAAGGATACGTCGTCGCTCGTCAGCACGATCAGCGTGAGAAGCATCGTCTCCGGCGAGCCCTCCACGGCACAGGCCAGGGTCGTCGTGCCAGCGGTCTCAAAGGGGAGCGCCTGGCATATTGCCTGCAGAACCCCGGAACTTATGAAGTCCGCGAAACAGCTCACGATCCCCACCGTGTTTTTCAGCAGGTTCTTCTCGGGGTCCAGCTGCCCCAGTATGTCGGAAACCGCCGCCTCCGCGTCGTCGATCTCGTACGTGTACGCTGTCATTGTTTTAATCATGATCCTTCCTCCTCGTCTGGTATAATTCCTCGGTAAGCGCCAGAGCCCTCTCAAATTCAGAGGTCAGAACCATATCCGAAATCTCGGAGATGGCGCGCGCGGTCCTATGATCGAGCGGCTTTGCCGAGAGCGCGGCCAGTATGCCGTCGGCCTTCCTGATGTCCTCCGCCAAAAACACTTCCTTCAACCTCAGCAGGAGCGATGCCGTCTCGCCGTCATCCTCCGCTTCCCCGGCGTCCTCGTCCGCGTTCTCCCCGCCGTCTAGCGTCTCGCCGATGCGCCCTACAAGATCGGACAGGTTATCGCGAAACCCGCCGATTCGTTCCTGGATGAACACCGTGCCGCCGCTGCGGGCGGCTTCCTCCAGCCGAGCGGCTTCCTTCGACATCTCCTCCGCTCCGATGTTGGCCGAGGCGCTCTTGAGCGCGTGAACCTGAGTGGTGAATTTTTGGATGTCGCTCTCCGCCAGCCCGGCGCTCAGAAATTCCAGCCTCGCTTCGGCGTCGCGCCGGAACGTCGAGAGCACCCGTTTATAGCCCTCCATCGTTCCTCCGGTCATGGCAATGCCGCGCTTTACATCCACGCCTGGAATTTCAAATCTCACGGCTCCCTCCCGGTTATTTGCCGCAGGTGAAGGGCCGCCGTCCGCCTTGATCTGTTTTTCTCTGGGAAGCCACTTTTCTATGATCTCGTCCAGCTTGGATACGTCTATGGGCTTGGCCAGGAAATCGTTGAAGCCCGCTTCGATGAACATCTC
>JAISLO010000274.1 GCA_031290815.1 Synergistaceae bacterium
GCTCAATAAACCGCGCTATGGTATCCGAAAGTTTTCCCAAGAGGGCATAAAGCAGGATGCTGAGTATGATTATGTCCATTTGGAAAAGTTCTCGAGCCCGCGTCGCCATAAAACCTATCCCGGAATCCGCAGCGAGGGACTCCGCAGCTATCATCACTATCCACATGATGCCAAGCGCGTATCTCACTCCAATAAGGATCGAAGAAGTCGCGCCTGGGAATATCACGTGGCGGAAAAGGCTAAAACCTTTCAAACCATACACTCTCCCCATCTCGATCAACCCCTTGTCGATTGAGCGAATCCCATGTTTCGTGTTGAGATAGACTGGAAAAAACGTCGCGATGGCAACCATTATGATTTTCGTATTTTCTCCAATTCCGCACCACAGAATTATCAGCGGCATCAGAGCGAGGTTCGGGATATTGCGGAGCATCTGCAGAGTCGTGTCAAGGAATTCATTTGAGAGATCCGATAAACCGTTTGAAAGCCCAAACAGAAAACCGATGCTGCCCCCTAGGAAAAAACCGACTAAAGCGCGCCTAGCGCTGACGAATATGTACTCAAATAGCAAACCGTTCCTAATCATCCTTATAAGAGTCCTGGCTACTTTTTCGGCCTTTGGGAAAATAGCGTCGCTCATCAGCCCCGTTTGAGAGAGAAATACCCAGACAGAGAACAGTAAGATAGGTATAAACCAAGGGGATATCCTTTTGAAAAGCACCATGCCTATAAATTTCCCCCAATACCTACCTTGACTAAACGGCTGGATCACTACAGGAACTCCTTGCCCGATTTCTCTCAACTCAGCCAACTCCATTCATAAATTTGCGATATACAAACCGCTGGGTCCTATAATTTTATAATTCATATATGTTGAATATGAATTAATAGCTACATTATAATTGCTCATCTGTTTTTGTCAATATGTTCTTTTCACCCTGCCTTCCGGGTTTACTTTTGCTAATTTGGCACATATAATGCAACATGCGGTAAATTTTTATCATGTGGGAAGGATGAACGACAAGATGTCTTTTTTCAACGAGAACATGGAGGCGCCGCTCGAATCGGTCGATGGGGAGATCCGAGCTTTGATAGAAGGCGAGCTTGGCCGCCAGAGAACGCATATAGAGCTGATCGCTTCTGAAAACTTCACACCCAGGGCGGTCATGGAGATCATGGGTTCTGTCCTGACCAACAAGTATGCCGAGGGATATCCTCACAAAAAATACTATGGAGGATGCGAGTACGTCGAGAAAATAGAGGAGATAGCCATCGAGAGGGCAAAACGCCTCTTCGGCGCCGATCACGCGAACGTTCAGCCCCACTCCGGGAGCACTGCGAATCAGGCCGCCTATTTTACTGTCATGAAGCCCGGGGACACGCTGTTGGCGATGAGGCTCGATCACGGAGGCCACCTCTCCCACGGACATCCCCTGAACTTCTCCGGCTCCCTGTACAACGTCGTATCCTACGGCGTGAACAGAGAGTCCGAGACCATAGACTATGACGACGTCGCCAGGCTCGCCAGAGAGAGCAGGCCCAAGGTGATAGTCGCGGGGGCCAGCGCGTACCCTCGGAAGCTGGACTTCGCGCGGTTCCGTGAGATAGCCGACGAGATCGGGGCCTTCCTTGTTACGGACATGGCCCACATAGCCGGGCTGGTCGCAGCCGGAGTTCACGACAATCCCACCAAGTGCTCGCACTTCGTGACGTCCACGACACACAAGACGCTGAGGGGACCAAGGGGGGCTTTTGTCCTTTGCGAGGGACGTTTTGCCGGAGACCTCGACAGGACGGTTTTTCCCGGGATTCAGGGTGGGCCTCTGCTTCCTGCGGTAGCCGCAAAGGCGACGTGCTTCGACTTGGCTATGCGGCCCGAGTTCAAGGAGTATGGCAGAAAGGTTGTCGAGAACGCCTCTGCGCTATGCAGCGCGCTGATGGAACGCGGTTTCCGAATGGTATCCGGCGGAACGGACAATCATCTCATGCTGGTCGACCTGCGCTCGAAGGGCATAACCGGCAAGTTGGGAGAGAGCATACTGGGTGAGGCTGGGATAACGTCGAACAAGAACACCATCCCCTTCGACCCTGAGAAACCGATGATCACGAGCGGACTGAGGTTTGGAACGGCGGCCGTGACCACGAGAGGGATGGGGCCCGAACAGATGACGGCGCTGGCCGATGCCATAGATGACGTCCTGTCCGCACCCGACGACACCGACAAGCGGCGTGAAGTTCGAGCCAGGATTGCTGAGCTCTCCGCCGCCTTTCCACTTTACGAGAGCCTTTAGGTAAATCTGGGTGGGGCTGCCGAACGCGTTCGACATCTCTTACGATGATTGGCTCTCGATATTCGGCGAGATCGGGCAGCCGTCCTACAGGGCCGGACAGATTTGCGGCTGGCTCTGGAGGCGCGGCGCGGCCGATCCGTCGGAGATGACGGACTTCTCCAAAGCCCTCAGGGAGCGATTGGCAGCCATGTTCGACTTCACACCTCCAAGCATAGAGGGTGAGTCGAGAGCTGACGATGGGACGCGGAAGTTCGTCCTGCGTTTGTCCGACGGAGAGGAGATCGAGACCGCCGTTCTGAAGCAGGGCGACCGCATCACCGCGTGCCTGTCGACTCAGGTGGGCTGCCCTGTAAGCTGTCCGTTTTGTGCGACGGGGGCGGGCGGGTTCGAGCGCAGCATGTCATGCGGGGAGATAGCCTCACAGCTCGTCGTAATAGAAAAATTTCTGGGCCGGGAGGCAAACAACGTCGTCTTCATGGGCATGGGTGAACCGTTCCTGAATACGGACGCTACGCTCGGAGCCGTGCGAGTCTTGAATAACCCAAAGATGCGAGGGCTCGGCATCAGACACATGACGATTTCGACTGCCGGCGTGATACCAGGAATCAAGGCGCTGGCGGAATCCGGCCTAGGAGTGCGCCTCGCCGTCTCGCTCCACGCGGCCAGCGACGATCTCCGCGACGAGTTGGTCCCGTGCAACACATCGTATCCCCTTGGGGAGCTCATCCCTGCCCTTCGCGAATATCAGACGACGACAGGCGACAGGATCACTATAGAGTACGCCATGTTCAGGGGAAAACACGACTCGCTTGACCATGCCCGCTCCCTCG
>JAISLO010000275.1 GCA_031290815.1 Synergistaceae bacterium
CGAGGTCACCCCGGAAAGGGATCGCAGGAGGAACTCCACTGCTCCCTGGGAGAGCGACACCCTCTCGTAGGCCTCAAAACCGTATTCATGGCGGATATCGTTCCAGTAGGCGTCCCGCGCCTTGTCGGACGAATCGTAGTCGCGCTCGAAGAAGATATGCCGCACTCCGGCTACGGCCAGAAGCTTCATGCATGTATGGCACGGGGACAGGGTGGTGTAGATGCGAGATCCCTCGATCGACACGCCCATGCGAGCGGCCTGCGCTATGGCGTTAGCCTCAGCGTGCGCGGCGCGGCAGTAGTCGAATTTACTGCTCTCGTCAGCCCCCATGAAACGGCTGTGGCAGTATGGCGTCCCATCCTCCATGAAATGTCCCAGGCAGTGAGTCGCCCCGGGCGGCGCGCCGTTGTAACCGGTCGACAGGATGTGCTTGTCCCTCACGATCACAGCCCCCGTCGGCCGCGAGTTGCAGGTGGATCTGCTGCTCGCGAGCTTGGCCATCGCCATGAAGTATTCGTTCCAGCTCGGCCTGACGGCCGCTTCCGCATCTCGGTCGTTCATCGTCCCTCGCCCGTTTCCCCCGGCCTTCCAGGCATGTCCGTCTGTACATAACGGACACCCTCCTGTATGCACCAGTATGCCTTCTCGAGCTGCATCCCGACGTACATGGCGTGGGCTATCTCGGAGACGACGTTGTTGCGCGTCAGTTCATACTGCAGCGCCCCTGGCTTCTTCGACCTGTACGCGCCGAGCTGGATTCCGGAATGCCAGTGCTCGGCCACGATTTCATCCCCGTCGACGAATATGGTCAGGTGACCGTTTGGGTCCTCGCGAAAGCGGTTTTTTCCGGACTCCTGCTCGTATATCCCCTGAGCCGACTCGAGCTCGCCCGGATCGAGCGAGATGGAGTGGGAGAACACCGTGACGGGGCCCTGAACAGTCCCCGCTCTCTCGCAGACATAATTCAGAACGGCGATCAGCCCGCAGACATTCTTTATCCATGCCCTCTGAGCGTTGTGGGTGCGGTAGACTGCGGTCAGCTCCAGCCGTCTGTCGATCTTCCTCAAAAATATCGATGTCATGCACGGTCTGCCGCCTTCAACCTCCAGGTCCGAGCACGGATCCCAAAGAGACAGGAACGCGCTCCTCGAATCGGGGTTCAAGTCAGCGCCGCTAACCTTGTCCATGTCGACGCGGAGTTTGTCGGACGCAACATCCAGCGAGTCGATGACGCTGCCGTCTCGCCTCCTGAAGTAACCCCTGAGCCGGTTGCCGTATGTATAAGGCCAGTCGCTCTTTCTCTCCCCGTCCAACAGCTCCGCCTGATACTCCCTGACGGTCTCCATGTCTATTCCATTCTCCAGAAACTCGCCCTCATCGATCGACGGTTTTCTCACAACCACCTTCATGTTCCGCAACTCCAGGCGCGGCCCCTTTTTCAGCTCGACGGCCTCGCCGAAGCGATATATGCGGCTCACCAGGGACCGCCACGCCGCTGCGGGCGAATCTTCTATTATAACTTGTCCCCTCGGCTCGCTGGGGTAATTCAGCCTCGCAACCTCCGGAACGGGGACCGAAATCCTCTCGCCGGTTCTCCCGCGCGGCCGGTAGCCCCGGAAAAACGAGACGGCATTTGCTGCCCCGGCCATGCCGGAGTCCTCGATGTGAACTATATCCGGCGGGGGAGCGAACATCTCCGGCGTCACCAAATCATCCATAAGGTAATCGCTGCCAATCACTCTGCAGGCTTTTACATCCCTGCCGCGAAGCGGAACGTAAGTCACTGCCCCGGAGACGACGCTCACTCCCTTTTTAAAAAAATTTTTGATCAACTGCGCCGATCCCCCCAGATCTATTCCGTACAGCAACAGCGTATCTATCTGAGGGTTGTAGAGAAGATTGCGCAGCAAAAACTTGAACCCTCCGCCATAGAGCGTGCCAGCCACGGCCACGTGAGACCCCTCGGACAGGTCCGCTCCTCTCTCGCCGAGCCTCGACAGAACGCTTCCCACATCCGACCACAGTGTGACCAGGCCTATTGTCCCGCGCGGATTTATGACGCGGAGCCGGTCCCCGAAGTGGAGGGGACAAAACTCCATTTGCCGAAACTCCACATTTACTTCCCGGAACCCCTCGGAGCGCCGACGTTCTCAAACGCGCTGTTGAAGTTCCTGTAGAGTTTCTTGTCCGCCCTGATCCTGTGCCATTTCTTGATGGCACCGGTTGGAATGCTGTCCCAGATCTCGATGTCGCTCCAGTTCGAGTCGCGAAGCGGATAGGCGTAGTAAGGATACTCGTTCGGGACGCCCCTTATGTACACGATCTGAGGGATGACCCACTGGACGTAAGAGAGATAGACACGGTGCATCCCGTCGCAGATTATGTTGATGGGACGTCCGCCACCGTCGTGCCTCGATTCCTCGACTATCGGAGGAAGCAGGTCCACCGGCGCATCGCTTCCCCTGAACCAGAGCCTGAAAAAACCGTCCGGTTTGAACAGTTCGAAGCCCATGTCGCCCAGCGACCACCGGAGGTCCTCCAGGCGTTTCACGTTGCCGCTCAGTACGTAGCGCTGTGCGGGGTGAAGTTCGCCGTGAGGCATCTCCCTCAGTTCTATCCTAGAATCCCTGTACGGGAAAGCCGTCTCGTCTTCGAGCATGCTCACCTCCCGCAATCGCTGAATGAGCTCGCCCTCGTCGAAGTGCTCGATCTTTGAAATCCTCAGGGCCTTATCACCGCTGTGCGCCATCGGAACTCCCCTTCCCGGCGTATACGCCATTGGTTTTTCTCAATGCAAATCGATCGTCTTATGAAGCAGTCGCTCGCGCCGCGATGATTCGCTCGGATTCGGAAGCGGCTCGCCCCGCTCTATCACAAACTCGACGTCCATATTCCGTCCAGGAGGCTGGAGCCTCTTGTTGGACAGATGCTTGGACAGGATGGCGAGTGACGCCGCCATATTCTCGTTCTGTACCAGCACGTTCTCCGGCACGGTCAGCCGAGTGGGCGCGAAATTCCAAATCGCCGGCATACCGGCGGACACGAGCTTGTCACACACCTCGCAGGCCGCGTCGGCAGGTACCGCAATGATGCCGATGCACACCCCGATCCTGCGCGTGATGCTCTCCAGCTTGTCTATGTGAAATACCTTCTTGCCGTTTACCTCGGCGCCTATCACAGATTCATCGATGTCGAAGGCCGCGACTATTTCCAGCCCGTAGTCGTCAAACCCGCGATAGGACATGAGCGCCTTGCCGAGATGCCCTGCGCCCACCAAGATGGCTTGATCCACGTTGTCATAACCCAGAAAGTGCTCTATGTCCGCGATCAGATTGTCAACCTGAAAGCCGATGCGCGGTTTTCCGGCGACACTGCTGACAAAGGACAAATCCTTCCTGACGACGACCTCGTAGAACTTGAGGTCGGATGCTATCGTCGACGCCGATATGCAGTCGATGTTGTTCAGACAGCATTTTTTCAGGTATTTCAGGTAATACGGCAGCCGCCTTATGGCCTGCTGCGAGATCACTATCTGGGAATCCTTCTGTCCTCGTCTCATAATGTTCACCCTGCGAAGTAATTTATTTTTTCACTGTCTCAGTCATAGTGTCTCGTTCATGCTGCCAGTCCGATATCCGATGAGATCGAGCGAGACATATACAAAACCTATCTCCTTGAATCGTTCATATATTCTCGTTCTCGCGCCGCGGTCCGAGAGGATGCCGTATCCCTCCTCGTCGGTCTCGATGCGGGCCAGACTGCCGTGATGACGCACTCGAACCTGCCTCAATCCCATATCGATCAGAAACTGTTCCGCCCTGTCTATCATGCCGAGACGCTCGCGCGTGATGCTCTCGCCGTACGGAAAGCGCGATGCGAGGCAGGCGAACGGCTGTTTGTTCCAGGTCGGCAGGCCCATGTCCCTGGACAGGTCCCTTATCTCGCTCTTTCTCAGCCCGGCGCGGCGCAGAGGGCTCCCGACGCGCATCTCCTCGACGGCAGTCAGGCCGGGCCTGTAGTCGCCCTCGTCGTCGACGTTCGAGCCCTCGATCACGTTGTCGATGCCCCGCTCGCGCGCTATCGCCCATATTTTCCCGAACAACTCGCTCTTGCAGAGGTAGCAGCGATTCGTCGGATTCTGGGAGAAACCCTCTATCTCCAACTCCTCCGAGTCGCATATCACGTGGGTTATCCCCTCCCCCCGGCAGAAGTCGCAGGCTGATCTGAGCTCGCGCTCCGGAAAGGAGCAAGAACGCGCCGTAACCCCGATAGCCCGGTCCTCAAGCAGATCATGAGCGACCTTCAGGAGGAACGTCGAGTCCACCCCTCCGGAAAAGGCGACGGCCACGCTTTTGAGCGATGACAGATGCTGTTTCAATTTTTCGAGTTTATCCAGCGCATCCATGAGTTATGTCCTAAAACCTCCAGACCGAGAGGACCAATTGACTGCATGATTTCATCCTGCTGTCTGATCCGCTCTTCTTTCATACATTTTTGAGTCAGCCAAACGAACTCAGTATCGTTCCTCCGCCCACCACGACATCCCCGTCGTACATGACGACAGCCTGCCCCGGCGCAACCGCCCTCTGCGGCTCGTCGAACTCGATTCGTATCTCGCCGCGCGAAATCTGCTCTGCGGTCGCCGGCTGAAGCCGCTGCCGATACCTTATCCTCGCCTCAACCCTCGTGCGCCCGGATAGATGTTCGGCTGATATCATATTGATGTCGCCCGCTATCAGCGTCCTGGAGTAGAGCGAACGATCGCCTCCAAGAGTCACCGTGCCATCCTCCGCGTTCTTGGCGCAGACGTAAAGGCCCTGCATGGACGGCAGTCCCAGCTTCCTCCTCTGCCCCACAGTGTAGCGTATTATCCCGCGATGACGCCCAAGAACTCTCCCGCCCTCGTCCACAAAAAAGCCAGTCGGGCAGGGTTTTCCGGTACGCCGCTCGATAAAACCGGCGTAGTCCCCGTCGGGGACAAAGCATATATCCTGGCTCTCCCGCTTCGCGGCGTTTGAAAAACCGTACGCCGCTGCAGCCTCACGGACTTCGGCCTTTTTCATGTCACCCAGGGGGAAGAGCGTCCGGGAGAGCTGCTCCTGCGTCATGGAATACAGGACATAGCTCTGGTCCTTTGCCTCATCCCTGGCTTTTTTGAGCACGAACCTGCCGCTCGCCGCGTCGCGCTCTATCCCGGCATAATGCCCCGTGGCTATAAAGCCGTGACAGGTCTCCTTCGCGCGTAACAGTAGCTTGTCGAACTTTATGAAGCGATTGCAGTCGATGCAAGGGTTCGGCGTCAACCCGCGCTCGTAAGCCCAGATAAACCTCCCGATCACACGCTCCTCGAAGTCGCCGGAGAGATTGAAGACGAAGTGCGGTATCCCAAGCCTGTGCGCCACCCCTCGGGCGTCGTCCGCATCCCTCAGGGAACAGCACGAGCGGTCGTCCTCGATTCCGACGTCCTCGTTGCCGAACAGCTTCATCGTGACGCCGGTGCAGTCATATCCAGCGCTGCCGAGCAGGCCAGCCGCCACCGAACTATCGACTCCGCCGCTCATGGCCACCATCACGCGACTGTTTTCATTCATGCCGGCACGACCGATATCCCCTCCGAAATCTCAGGCGGATCGCTCTCTGGATAAAACAGAACGGCTGAGACAGTCACAAACCATTACCGCCCTTTCTATCGGAGTCTCTCTAGTTCGGGAATCCCCAAGCGAAGGAATTCCGCGAGATCGCTCTGGACGTCGTCGTCGTAAATACCAGCCCTGTGATCCGCTATGTGAGAATCGGATTCCTCCTTCGTATCGGATGAGTCTATGAGCTCCTGGACAGTCTGCGGGAACTTGCTGTAGAATCGACCTTCCAGCAGCCTGCCATCCTGTTTTGCCAGAAATATCGCCGGGGTCCTGTCCATGCCGGTTTGCTTTTTCAGAAATCCGGCGTAGTCGTCGCTCCTGACGTAAAACCTGACTGTGATCATGTCCGGGTTGACCATTCGAACGGACTCTATGAACGGAGCGACTATGATCATATCAGGGCAGTAAGTATAGCCCAAAACGACGATCGCAAGCGACTTGTCCACCTCCGATGCCAAGTCCTTGAGCTCGTCCGAAAGGGTAATCTCATCATTGCGTCCGAGAAATTTTTCGATATCCCTTGCGTTTGCCTTTGATATAAAACCATAGAAGTCCATCCCCTTGCTGGGGTCGACCCAGGCCACGCTCCTTCCACCCGAGGCTTCGTCCGCGGCGGAGACGATCATCGTAAGAAACAGAGCGACAAAACATATTTTTGCGTGACTCACCACGACCACACTCCAGACGCGTCTTAGTACGGGCATTATAACATCTTTGGAGCGGTTCGGGTTGATTCCGATCTCAGAAGCTCGATCGCCGGCCCAGCCCTTTACCCATATCCCACGCCGGTAGTTCTCTCTTCTGACTGCTACTGGCTCGTGTCAGTCCCGTACCGAGGATTCGACAGCCGGTATTCTGGGCCGGTAAGCCGAAGCGCGTTCACCTATCCCAGATACAATATCAACAGGTTAAGCGAAGCGTTTTTGCATATTTCCCCACAAGGAAACAGTTACAGTAGTAGGTAGACACATCAGGCGCTTTGAAGTATTGCTATCACACACATGTTCAATTTGG
>JAISLO010000276.1 GCA_031290815.1 Synergistaceae bacterium
TCCGGCTTCCTTCAGATTCCGCCTCACGACGGACACCCTTGCCTTCAGCTAACAGTTCCTACTGCCAAGCCTGTAGAGGACTTTCACCTCCAAGTTATCGCTCGTGCCGGGCACACTACGCAAGCCCCCCGCGTTTACCGCGCGGGGGACTTTTTTAAGATGCCTGATTTATGCTGATGCCGCTGATTTTAGATTTGCGCGTCCAGCGATTCGAATTAGATGAGCTTCTTCTCGCGCAGATCCTTGATCTTGGCGTCGTCGTAGTCCAACAGCGTTTTCAAGATGTTTTCCGTGTCCTGTCCCATGGTCGGGGCGCCTCTCCAGATCTTGCCGGGGGTTTTGCTCAGCTTGGGCACAATGCCAAACGCCTTTATCTTCCTGCCGAGGGTCTGATCCTCGTACTCCACTATGTCGCCGCGCCCAAGCCAGTGCGGGTCCTCCACCACGTCGGCGGCCGAGTTGACCCTGGCGCATCCGACCTTTGACTTGTTCATTATTTTTATGATCTCGTCGCAGGTGTGCTCCTTGCAGAACTTCTGGAAGCTCTGATCTACGAACGTTCCCTTCTCTGACTTGCACGCCTTCTCCGACGACGCGCACTCCTTGAACGTGTATACCTCCGGGTCCAGGCCTATTGCGATGACGCTCCGCTTGTAGACCGCCGGTCCGAACGCCCCTATCGCCACATACCTGTCGTCCTTTGTCTCGAAGAGACCGTATGGCTGGAACGCAGCGGCCTTGGTGCCAGAGCGCTGACGCACGGTCTTTGCCTCGGTGTAGCTGACGATCGTGTCTGAGAGGATGCGTCCCATGGCCTCGAATTGCGCGACATCGACTACCTGTCCCTCTCCGGTCTCCTTTGCGTGAATGTAGGCGGACAACGCTCCGAAGCAGGCGGTTAGCGCTGAGACGTAGTCGTTAGTCCACGGCTTCGTCAGCATCGGCATTCTGTCGGAATCGCCGTTGAGCCACAGGAATCCGCTGTATGCCTGTCCGATCATGTCATAGGATGCGCGGTCCGCTACCTCTGGGTCGCCGCCGAACTGAGGACGGCCGTACCCGCTGATGTGAACTATGACGAGCTTTGGATTGACCTTTAGCATTTCGTCGTCGTTTATTCCATATTTGTCGAGCCAGACCATGTTCTCCATGAATATATCGCTCTGCTTGACCAGTCCCATGAAGATTTCCTTGATGTCGGGGTTGCGAAGGTCGAGCTCCATCGTGAGGCTTATCCTGTTGCGGGCGTCCTGAGCCCAGCTTGTGCTGACGACCTTGTCGCCCTCTTTCACGAACGGCGCCAGTCCGCGAAACGTGTCACCGACGCCTGGACGCTCGATATTTATCACCTCCGCGCCAAAATCAGCCATCATGTTCGCGGCATGAGGCATCGCAACGATGCTGCCGCTGCACAGGACTCTCACTCCCTTTAACGGACCAAATTCCGGGATCAGGCTCTTCTTGCTCATTATGTGTCTCCCCCTTTTATTTTCTGTAGTTTTTCAACGCTTCGAGAAACGCCGTCATGAACTCGGCGGCATCTCCGACATACCCGTAGTGGGACAGGCCGAAGATCGGCGCATCCTCGTTTTTATTGACCGATACGATCAACTCGGAGTTCTGCATTCCAACCGTGTACTGGACAGCTCCCGATACGCCGAAGTTGATGATCAGCTTGGGCTTGACCGTCGTCCCGCTCTGTCCGATCTGGTCGTCGTGCGTGAACTGGCCGGAGTCGGTGAGCGGGCGCGTCACGCCCAGGGCCGCGCACAGCTCGCCCGCCAGATCCCTTGCCGTCTCGACCGTCCCTTCGCCGCAAGCGCCCCTCCCAATGCAGACGATCTTGTCGGCGTCCGCCACAGACGTCTCGCAGACGTTTGCCGTGCTTCGCCCAACCACCTGATAGTTCTCGTCATCGGGGACGTCGATATCCTCCTTGATCACCTGTCCGGTCGGATTTTCGATCCTGCCCGCGGGCGAGAATACCTTTGGCCGGACCGTCGCCATCTGAGGCCTCGTGTCAGGGCAGATGATCTGACACATGATGTTGTCGCCATAGGATGGCTTTGTCTGGACCAGGAGACCGTTTTCGTCCGCGTCGAGATCGAGGCAGTCGGCGGTCAGTCCTGTCAGTAGTTTCGCCTGGAGCCTCGGAGCGAGGTCCCTTCCCAATGTCGTCGCGCCGAAGAGGAGGACGGCCGGCCGGTGCTTTTCGACCAGTGCCTGGAGCGCACTCGCGTATGGAACCGGTTTGTAGTCCCTGAGCCTGGGCGATTCTACCTCGATTACTCCCTCGGCTCCACAGGCCAGCAGTTCGGATGAGATCTCACCGAGGTCATCCCCGAGCAAGATCGCCGTGACAGATCCGCCGGTCTTCCGCCCCAGTTCCCGCGCCTTGGCGAGAAGTTCGGCCACTACTCCGGCCAGGCGGCCGTCGCTCTGTTCCGCGAAAACCCAGATATTCCGATTATCGTTCATAGCAAGCGGGCTCCTTTTTCACAGGACGCCAGCATCCGAGAGGATGCCTACCAGCCGGGCTGCGGCCTCCTCGGCGTTCCCCTCGATCATCACAGTGCTCCGGTCGGGCTTGGGAGGCGTGAAGACCGACGTCACGACAGTCCGGGAGCCCTTTATGCCTATCCGTTCGAGGTCACAGCCAAGTTCCTGTTCGTTATAAACCGGGATATCCCTTCTCGCGGCCTTCATGATCCTGATAGGAGCGGGATAGCGCGGCGTGTTGATCTCACCCGTTACGGTCACTACCGCCGGGAGCTTGACTTTGACCGTCTCGCTGCCGATGGGAGAGAGGCGGTCGGCGATCAGCCATCCGTCGTCCCCCAGTTCCAAGCGCGTTGCGAACGTCACCTGCGGCAGTCCGAGAAATTCGGCTGTAATCGGCCCCACCTGTCCGGTGTCCGCGTCCACCGCGTGACGCCCGAAGAGGACCAAGTCCGCGCCTCCTAGCCTCTCGATCCCCTTGCTCAACGTGTAGGCAGTCGCCAGGGTATCGGCGCCTCCAAAAGCACGGGAGCTCAACAGGACGGCGTCGTCGCACCCCATGGCCAACGCCTCGCGCAGTGACTCGCTGTATTGAGGAGGTCCCATGCTGATGGCTATGACATTGCAGCCGGTCTTCTCTTTGATGCGGATTGCCTCCTCGACCGCGTTTTTGTCGTATGGGTTCATGACTCCCTCGACGGACTCACGAACGAGATTTTTTGTGACTGGATCTATCCTGACGTCGTTCGTAGCCGGAACTTGTTTGACGCAAACAACTATCTTCTTCAAAGGATTCGGAGCCCTCCTATTTTTCGGCAAGCTCGGTTCTGCCTATCAGCATCAACAGAACCTCGGTCGCTCCCTCGCCAATTTGCAGCAGTTTGGCGTCCCTGAGCAGCAGTTCCGGCAGGTATTCCCTGCTGTATCCGTAGCCGCCGTGAATCTGAATCGCCTCCAGCGCGCACTGAACAGAATGTGCTCCCGCAAAAACCTTTACCATCGCGGCCTCCTTGGTGTGACGCATTCCTGCGGCCTTCATCCTGGCGACATCGAACGTCATCAGCTTTATAGCCTCGATCCCGATGGCCATCTCCGCGATCTTGAACTGGATAGCCTGAAGATTTGCAATCGGCCCTCCAAACGCCTGGCGCTGTTTTGCGTACTCCTTCGACACCCTCAGCGCCGTCTCGGAAAGGCCGGCCCCGATAGCGCCGATGCTTATGCGGGCTCCATCCAGCGCCATCATAGCGATCTTGAACCCGTCGCCCTCCTTGCCCAAGAGCGCGTCGCGCCCCACGCGGCAGTCATCGAGGATCAGCTCCGTCGTCTGAGAGCCCCTCATCCCCATCTTGTCCTCTTTTTTACCGACCTTGAGGCCCGGGTTGGACTCCTCCACTATGAAGGCGGAAATACCCTTTGCGCCTTTCGTCTTGTCAGTCTTGGCAAGTATGACGTAAACTCCGGACACTCCTCCGTTCGTGCACCATGCCTTCGTTCCGTTGAGCACATATCCTTCGCCGGACTGTTCGGCAACCGTCTGGATGCCTGCCGCGTCGGAACCGGCGCAGGGTTCGGTCAGCGAGAACGCGAATATGGTGTCGGTCGCCGCACGGGACAGGTATTTTTGCTTCTGTTCCTCGCTGCCATGCACGAGGATCGTATCAGCCGCCAGCCAGTGCGCGTCCAGGGCCAGGGCGACGCTCGCGCTGGCTTTTGCTAGCTCGTAGATTGTAAGGGCGCTCGTCACTGCGTCTCCGTCGCCGCCTTTGTATTTCTCGGGGAAGTGTATCCCCAGAAATCCGTTTTCCTTCATTTTATCAAAGAGCTTATGAGGGAATCCGTTCCGGTCCATCTCCTGGTTGAGCGGGGCGACCTCCTTCTCGGCAAACTCGCGCACCATCTTCTGCACCATCTTTTGCTCCGTAGTGAATTCGACAAACATGCTGCAAACCTCCTTTGATTTGGGTTTTGAAGCGATTGGTCACAGCTCCGTAAAAGCGTGGAGCGATAACGGCGAAACATCGGCATGGCTCGTGAAAACTAAAAACTCGGTCATGCTCTGTTTTTTTGTAAAATAGGGACCAATGATGTATCTGAAAATCAGTTTAACCGTTTCTCTCATAAAAATTTTAATTGGTTTTCTGCGCGAGCGAAATACACGATTCGACCCAAATCTTGCACAATCGTCTCATCTGACATTCGTCAGGCGGAATGTCAGACTTAGTGGAGTGTTTTTTCAATACAGAGATAAAATTATCTGATAGTTGACCGGCTCATTACCCCTCAGGCCTCCGCCGGCAAGTCAGAGTGCCATTGGGATGCCTGAAGGGTAATGAGATGTCCTCACGATCTTTCCTGAAGTCCGCCGTATGCAACGTCTCCGCCGAGCACGGTCGCCCTCACTGATGTGTCCTTGATGTCGGCCTCCCGGCACCTGAGGATGTCCCTGTCGATAACGACGAAGTCCGCAATCTTGCCCGGCTCTATGGAGCCCCTTACGTTCTCCTCGAACGCGGCATAGGCTCCCCATACGGTGAATGCTCTGAGCGCGTCCTCCCGGGATATCCGTTCCTCAGGACGCCATCCGCCATCTGGCTTTCCGTCGCGGCCCATCCTCGTGACCGCCGCATAAATGCCGTGAAATGGGTTTGCCAGCTCGACCGGCGCG
>JAISLO010000277.1 GCA_031290815.1 Synergistaceae bacterium
TTTCCCTGGGATTCGGCTCTGAAACAGCTCGCCGACTCCCTCACCGGCCCGGTGGCCTTTTCGCTGGGGCTTTTCATGATCGTCTGCGGGTTCTGCGGCATAGCGTGTGTGGGCAGCGAGCTTGGCGGCTGGGTGCGCTGGGTCGCTATGGCGGCGATACTGGCCGGTATGCTCGGCGCGGCCCCCACCGTCTTGTCGATGTTCGGCCTCCAGAGCGCCCTTATCGCCTGACGTGACAGAGACCATGAAAGAACAGCTCAGAATTGTCCCGATCCACCGGAGCCTCACTCGCCCTCAGCTTCTAATGGGCTGCGAGCGTTTCCTCTTTCTCATGCTCTGCATGGCTGTGACGCTTCTCGCCGGGCCGGGAGGGATCATGACGAAAAACTACGTCAACAGTCTCATCGCGGGCGCGCTCTTTTTCATGGGGCGCGCCCTTTTGGCGCGCATGGCCAAAGCCGACGCGCGGATGAGCGACGTGTTCAGGAGAAGCGCCCAATACCGGCGCGAATATCCCGCCATAAGCACGGTGGGCTTCAAGAACGTCCCAAAGGCAAGGAGGTGGAATTAGATGAGCGTTCAAAATTCCATGAAAACGAAACAGGAGCTTGGGTTTTCGGATTTGTTGCTGTACCAGACGCTCATATCGGAGAACGTCATAGAGATGAAGAACGGCTCGTATCTCGCCGGTTTCTGGTACACGGGGCCTGACCTCGAATCCGCGACAAAAGAGGAAACGGAGTCGCTGTCCGCGTATGTCAGCCGGGCCATAATGCGCCTCGGGCGCGGATGGGCGCTGCACGCCGAGATGATACGCAAGCCCGCCGAAGGTTATCCGAACGGGTTTTTCAATGAGCCTACCAATATTCTCATCGACTATGAGCGGCATTATTTCCACAAGAGCGAGGGAAGACACTTCGAGACGAAGATAGCGCTGTTTTTCACGTACCTGCCTCCGCTGCTCGAACAGTCCGGCAGGGCTAAGAAGGCCGCCGCGTTCATGCTGGGCGAGACGGAGGAAGATTACGGCGAAATGTCGGAAAAAGGGCTAAAGCGGTTCAACGACAAGCTGGACGAGATTGAGGCCGCCCTTACCGCGAGCGGGCAGATAAAGCTCAAGAGGATGGGATGTGAGGCGGTCAAAATCGGCGAAGCCGGCAATGGCGAAACGATAATAAACGTCGAGCTGTTGCGGGCGTTGAACTACGTCATCAACGGACGCTGGCATCCCATCCGCGTACCCGGCCCGGCTCCGACATATCTCGACACGCTTCTGGCAAGAGATATGCTCGTCGGCGATCCTCTAATTTACGACGACACACGCATCATGGCGATCTCGATAATGGGATATCCGCAGGGGAGCTATCCGGGGATTCTGCGTTCTTTGTCCCTGCTGCCGTTCGAGCTTCGCGTCTCGAACCGGTTCATCTTCACGGATTTCATCGACGCCTCCGGACAGTTGAACAGCCTCAGAAAGAGATGGAACCAGAAGACGCGAAGTTTTATATCCCAGATATTCGGCCGCGCTGACGCCCCCGTGAACCTCGACGCCGCCAACATGGTGGCCGATATCGACGAAGCCTCCGCTCCGCTTGATTCCGGCGATGTCTGTTACGGACATCATACCTGCGTCGTCCTGGTGAGAGGGCATGATTCGGACGAACTGGAGGAAAGAGCGAGGGAAGTAGTCAAGGTTTTCGAGTTCAGCGGATTTGCGTCAAGAATCGAGAAACGCAACGGCATGGAGGCGTTTCTAGGTTCGCTTCCGGGTCACGGCTACGAAAACATACGCCGGCCAATGATTTCGAGTTTGAACTATGCCGACATCATCCCGGCCACGACGGACTGGACGGGCGAGGAATTTTGCCCGTCGTCGCACTTCCCGCCGAAAAGCCCCGCGCTCTTGCAGGCCGCTTCCATCGGGAGCACGCCGTTCAGATTAAATTTGCACGACGGGGATGTCGGGCATACGTTGATACTCGGCCCAACGGGAAGCGGTAAGTCAACGCTTCTTGCCATGATAGCCTCGCAATTCGAGCGGTACGAAGGCGCGAGGATTTTCTGTTTCGACAAGGGATATTCAATGTTCCCGCTTGTGTCGTCGTGTTTGGACGCCGCTCATTACGACATAGGGGCGGACGAATCCTCGCTCAGGTTCTGCCCTCTGGCGTCGATTGACACGCCAACGGACAGATTGGCGGCTCAAGAGTGGCTTGAAGCGGCTATCGTCCTCTCGAAGGGAAGCCCGCCGTCTCCGAACGAGCGCGAGCTTATGGGCAATGCCCTCGAAACGATGGCGGCGACTACCGCCGCCCCTTCCATGCGGACGCTGACGAACTTCACTCATACCGTTCAGGGAGTGGATTTGCGGGAATATCTCAGCTACTACACCGGCGACAGCCCCGGAGGATTGCTCTTGGACGGGGAATCCAACGACATTCAGTACCGTCATTTCACGGTCTTTGAGCTGGATCACGTGTACCGGATGGACGAAAAGCTCGTCATGCCGATTTTCCTGTTTCTGTTCCATGAAATAGAAAAACGGCTCGACGCCGTTGCGGACGGGCACAATCCGCCGTCTCTCGTCATCATCGACGAGGCTTGGATGGCGCTTTCCCATGAGATGTTCCAGAGAAAAATCAAGGAATGGCTGTTGGTTCTTCGCAAGAAAAACTGCGCGGTGGTTTTGGCCACTCAGAATCTGTCGGATATCGTCAATTCCCCGATTCGCCAGACGATACTGGATAGCTGTTTCACAAGGATTCTATTGCCGAACCCGTCCGCCGCCAACGACGACCTGAAAGAGCTTTACATGGGATATCTCGGCCTGAACCGCCAGCAGGTGCGGCTGATATCGCAGGCCGTGACGAAGCGCCACTATTACTACGCCGCGCCGAATTCGCGCAATTACCGCCTGTTCGATCTGGGTCTGGCCCCCGTGGCCATGTCCTTTGTGGGTTCGTCGAACAAAGACGATTTGAAGGCTGTCCGGGAATTACAGGCGCGTCACGGCGAAAAGTGGCCGGCGTACTGGCTCCGCTCCCGCGATTTATCGGATTGGGGCGATCTGTGGCTCGAAAAGTACGGGGAGGCTCTGGAACGTCAGAAAAAGAGCCTCGATGAAGCGACGAAATAAAGGAGGTCATTTATATGAAGGCTTCGCAACGGTTAAAAACTGTCATCGCGCTGTGCGTTATGTTCTGTTTCGCCGCAGATGCCGCTCTCGCCGGCGGCGGAGGGCTGACCGGCGGCGCGACTGAAATGACGCAGCTCGCCAACAACGCCGAGCTTATAGAGCAGGTCGCGCAGCTCGCCGAGCAGATTCAGAACCAGATAACGATGATTCAGGACATGATCTACAACACCCTGACGATACCGGATCAGTTGTTTCGGGACGTAAAGGGGATTTATGGCAAGGTCAAGGGGATCATAGACAAGACGAAGGGGCTCGCCTACAACCTCGCCAATATGGATGAGGAACTGAAAAGGCGGTTCAAAAGCTACGCGGATATGAACGGTCTGTCGAAGGTTTCGGACTTTTCCTCGACCTACCGGGAGATCGTCGGTACGCAGATGGAGACCGTGCGCAACACGATGGAGGCCATAGGCGTCTCAATGGAAGAACTCGTGAACGACGACGCCTCCGCGCTCAAAGAACTGCAAAGCAAGGCAAGCACGGCCAAAGGCAGAAATGAATTGATCCAAGCCACAAACCAGCTCCTTGGGTTTCTCGCCGAGGACGCGATGAAACTGCGCCAGCTCCAGATGATGCAGGCGCAGATGGCTGGCACCGCGTATGAGGCCGAACGCGCGAGAAGCGATTTGAGCAATAAAAGGCTGGAATCTTTTTTCCAGCGCGGCAATGAAACCCCCGTCAACATCCCGGACGAGAGCATCATAGACAGGCTGGGGAACTGATAATGACGGCAATATACCAAAAGAAAATTGTGTCAGCCGGCATTGTCTTTCTCTGCCTTTTGTTTCTGCTGTGTGCCGCGCCTCCGGCTCACGCGCAGATAGCGAACGTCGCTATGGCAGACCTGTACATGACGATAATGAACGCCTGCGAGGGATGGCTGCAGAAGGCCGGGACGATAGCCTTGCAGCTTTTGGCAGTGACCGCCGTTATCGGCTTTGCCATAGGGCTAAAGGATTTGGCTATGGCCGGGCACGTCACTCTCGACGGCATTGTCGCGCTTCTCGTCCGGTACGCCTTCATCGTGGGGCTTTTGACATGGCTGCTCTCCGCTCCGCAAAGACTGGCGATGAT
>JAISLO010000278.1 GCA_031290815.1 Synergistaceae bacterium
GGAGCAAGTGAAGATGCCGATTTATGTTATTTATCGTTGCGGTGCCGGGATTGGAACTGGAACCTCCCTCAGCTCGAGCGGAGCTTATTGCTCTTTGCATGAGCTTCTCGCCTCGGAGGATCGAATTTCAAGATCGAAATGAACCTGAAACTACAGATTGAAACACGAGACGAGGGGCGAGACTGATAAAGTCGGCCCCTCTTTTAAATTAAACTCGGAGGTGACGCGAATGAATGAATATCTTTTGACGCCGGGTCCGGTTCCAACCACGCGAGACGTCTCGCTCGCGGAGGCTAGGGAGCTGATAGGACACAGGGGAGCGGTTTTTTCCGAGTTCTTTCTCAATCTGGAGGAGAAGCTGTCCAAGCTCCTCAGATCGGAGGGGCGCACCGTGATCTTCCCGTCCTCGGGAACGGGAGCGCTCGAGAGCCTTGCCGCCAACTTCACCGGTCCCGACACTAAAGTCATATCCGTATCCTGCGGGGTCTTCGGCGACAGGTTCAGGGAGATCACGGCCCAAACCGGAGCGCGGATGATAAATATCGATGTCGAGCCCGGCAGCGGAGTGAGACCTGAGACGGTCTCCAGGGCGGTCTTTGAACACCCCGGCGCGGATGTCCTGCTCCTGACTCAAAACGAGACGTCAACCGGAGTCCTGAACCCGATAGACGAGATAATCGCGGCTCTTCCGAAGGGCGAAAGGCCGCTCGTGCTCGTGGACGGGGTCAGCTCGGTCGGGGCCGCCCCGTGCTACCCCGAGGAATGGGGGATCGACGGACTCGCGACAGCGTCACAAAAGGGCCTGCTCACGCCCCCCGGCTTGGGCCTCGTCTGGCTGTCAGAGCGGGCGTGGGACGTCGCGGCCGGGAGAAAGTGCTGCAGCTATTACTTCGACCTCGTCCGTCAGAGGAAATACATCTTCAAGGACCGGCCGGAAAACCCCTATACGCCTCCAGTGTCCCTCTACTTCGCGCTCGACGCGGCGTTGAACTCGGTCCTGGCGGACGGATGGTTCGAGGGGCGCCGGCGCGCCGCTGACGCACTGACTGCCGGGGCGGAGGCGCTCGGCTTCAAACACTTCGTCTCTGACAAGAAATTCCGTTCGCCCGGAGTCACCGCTCTCACCGCCCCTGGCGGGGATATTCAGGCGGTTATCAAATCCCTCAGGGAGATGGGGCTGGAGACGGCTGGGGGACAGGGTTCCCTGAAGGGCAAGCTGATGAGGATCGCCCATTACCACGATGTCCGCTGGCCGGAGATCTCGCTGATATTGGGCAGTCTCTTCGCAGCGTCCGCTCCGTTGCGGAACGAACGGGAGAACTTTATAGCGTCTGCGTTTGCAGTGTGGGAGGGAGAGCGACATGAGCGATGAGGCCGCTTTGTGCAAGAGATTCAAGATATTGGTCACGGAACATCTCGGCGAAGAGGGCATAATGATCCTCAAGGGCGCGCCTGACGTGAGGCTTGACATCCGCGTTGGATTGTCGAGGGAGGATCTGCTCAGGTCGCTCCACCAGTACGACGCTGTGATCACCAGGAGCAGCACCCGCATGGACAAGGAGGCCATAGACGCCGGAACGCAACTGAAGGTCGTCGCCCGCGCCGGCGTCGGTGTCGACAACGTGGATATCCAGGAGGCGAGCAGGCGCGGAATAGTCGTCATAAACGCGCCGACCGGCAACACGCTCGCCGCGGCCGAACACACGATGGCACTCATCCTGTCCGTAATGAGAAAGATCCCCCACGCTCACAACTCGCTGATATCCGGCGAGTGGGACCGAAACCGTTTCAACGGCAGACAGCTCAACGGAAAAAAAATTCTGATAATGGGGCTGGGCAGAATAGGGATGCAGGTCGCCGTCAGATGCAGGGCGTTTGGAATGGAGATAATGGGATACGACCCATACGCCCCTGAGAAAAAGATGTTCGAGATCGGAATACAAAAGGTGACCGACCTGACTGACGGGCTCTCATTGGCCGACATCGTCACCGTTCACCTGCCGATCACGAGCGAGACCCACGGACTCCTGGGCGAACGGGCTCTGCGCTCGATGAAGCCAGGCGCGTTCCTGATAAATTTTTCGCGCGGCGGCATAATCGACGAGGCTGTCTGCGCGCAGGCTCTGCGCGACAACCGACTGGCTGGAGCGGCGTTCGACGTGTACACCCAGGAACCGCCGTCCGCAAGCAACCCGCTCTTCGACGACGACATAGCGGACAAGGTGGTGTTGACCCCGCACATAGCGGCGAGCACGTTCGAAGCTCAGACAGAGGTGGCGCGGATAGCGGCGTCTAACACGCTGTCAGCCCTTCGCGGCGAGCCATACGACCACGCTGTGAACCTCCCATTCATGGAGCAGCATCTCGGCGACCTTCAGAGAAACTTCGTCCGGCTTGCGCGCAAGATGGGAATCCTCGCGGCAAAGCTCATGGGAAACGACGGAGGGCCCGCCGCGAGGTGCAGGGTTACGCTCCGCGGAGACGCGCTGTGCGACGAGGATGCGCCTCGAAACAGGAACAGCCCGTATACCGTAGCGTTCATCAAGGGTTTTCTCGAGGTGACGCACGGTCCGGAGACGAACTACATGATCGCGCCGCTCCTCGCGTCGGAGCGCGGCATAGCGATAGAGGAGAGCATAGGCGAATCGGGGACATACAGAAACCTCATCGAAGCTGAGGCCGAATGTCAGAGCGCCTCTATCAAGGTCATGGGGACCATCACGGAGGAGGGCCGCCAGCACATAGTGAAGGTGAACGATTACTGGCTCGACTTCGTCCCTCACGGACAGCTCCTGATATTCCAGAACCATGACAGGCCGGGTGTCATAGGCAAAATAGGCAAGCTGCTCGGCGACTCCAGCGTGAACATCGCCAACTTCTCGCTCGGCAGAAAGGGCGCAAGCGGGCTTGCCTTTGCCGTAATGGAGGTCGACGGGCTCATCTCAGACGAGCTTCTGTCCGAGATGGAGCGCGACGGGGATCTGATATGGGCGGTAACGGTTAAATTCAACGGAGAAACGCAAATATGAAGTTGTTCATAGTGAGGCACGGGGAAACTGACTGGAACGTCGAGGGCAGATTCCAGGGCAGGCTGGATACCGAGTTATCCGAACTCGGGCGCCGTCAGGGTGAGAAGGCGGCGGAGTATCTGTCAGGTCACACGTTCGAGGCAGTCGTTTCGGGTCCGCTGAAACGCACTCTCGAAACCGGCGGGCTCATAGCCGCCGCCTGCGGCTGCGAGACGCTGGAGGTGATGGATGAGCTTGCCGAGATCTGCCACGGGGATTGGGAGGGTCTCCTCTCGGACGATGTTCAAAGGAGATGGCCAGGACTAGTCGCCCTGTGGCATGAACTTCCGCACACCGTGGTGATGCCGGGCGCCGGAGGCGAGTCGTTGAGAAGCGTCCAGATCCGGGCGCTGACAGCCGTCGAATGCATAAGGAAGAAATACCCCGGAGATGTCTGCGTCGTGACGCACGACGCGGTCATAAAGGCGCTGCTCTGCCACTTCCTCAACGCATCGCTCTCCGCGTACTGGCGCTGCCAGATAGCGAACTGCAGCCTCACTATAGCCGAATTGAGGGACGGCGTCCCCCCAAGGGTAAGCCTGATGGGGGACGCCCATTACCTGGGAATCGGTTTCGAACTGCCAGAGCAGAAGGGGATGTAAACTCAAACTCCCGGAGAGTCATAACCAGGAGCTTGTCGGGCGCAAACAGTCTATATTGTTAAAGCAAAAAAAAAAGCGAGAGTGAAGACGAATAAAAAGTCATCACGCTCGCTCTTGATTTTATTCTGGCAGCGACCTACTCTCCCACAAGTACCCCTTGCAGTACCATCGGCGCGGGAGGGCTTA
>JAISLO010000279.1 GCA_031290815.1 Synergistaceae bacterium
CGACAGACTGGCTTGAAAGATACTTTGCGGGAAAGAAACCATCTGCCTCTGAATTGCCTCTGGCCCCCATTGGCGGAACATTCAGGCAGGAAGTGTGGGGGATTTTGCGCGCCATACCGCATGGGAAAGTCGTCACCTATGGCGGTATAGCCAAAATGTTGGCTGAAAAAGAGGGCAAAGCAAGTATTTCAGCCCAAGCCGTAGGCGGCGCCGTTGGGCATAACCCAATCGGCATTATTATTCCTTGCCACAGGGTAGTGGGCGCTAACGGGAGCCTGACCGGTTACGCGGGCGGCATCGCTGCAAAGGCCCGGCTGCTTGAACATGAAGGCGTCGATATGTCCCGCTTATTTATTCCCCAAAAGGGAACGGCTCTCTGATTCTCAATACAAATATTTAACCAATATTTAACCTGGATATTTAACCTGTCAACTTCGCGGGGGCTTTATACATCCGAATTTTTGGCAATTTTGGGCATAATAAGACTCCCACCCAAATGCATCTCAAGTGGTATAATTCCGACTTGATAAAGCGGTAAATGATGTAGAACCAAAACAAACAGGAGGAATGCAATGGTGAGCAAAAAGTACATTTATGGTTTCAAAGAGGGCAGCGCGGACATGAGAGATCTTCTGGGCGGCAAGGGCGCCAACCTGGCCGAGATGGTCCGCAGCGGTCTGCCCGTTCCGTCGGGCTTTGTCATAACCACCGAAGTCTGTCTCAAGTACCTGAAGGACCCCAAGATAATGGACGAGATCTGGGATGGAGTGAAATCATCCATCGTGTCGCTCGAGGAGGAGACGGGAAAGAAATTCAACGACAGGAAGAACCCGCTCCTGGTGTCCGTGCGCTCTGGCGCGCCAATCTCCATGCCTGGCATGATGGAGACGATCCTGAACCTGGGCCTGAACGACGGCACAGTGGAGGGGCTGGCCGAGGCATCCGGCAACAGGCGCTTCGCGTTCGACAGCTACCGGCGTTTCATTCAGATGTTCAGCAGCGTAGTCGACGAAGTGGACTCCAGGAAATTCGAACATATCCTCGAAGAGCGCAAGAAGGATCTTAAAATCTCTTTCGACAACGAAATCCCGGCCGGCGAGCTGGAAAAGATCACGGCCGAGTTCAAGAAAATATACAAAGCGTCGACCGGCGCGGAGTTCCCGACGGACCCGTGGGAACAGCTTCGCAAGGCCATAGAGGCGGTCTTTAAAAGCTGGAACATCCCTAGGGCCGTTACATACCGCAAGATCAACAAGATCGCCGACGACCTGGGCACCGCAGTCAACATCGTCTCAATGGTCTTCGGCAACCTGGGTGACGACTGCGGCACAGGCGTATGCTTCACGCGCAGTCCATCTGACGGGACCAACAAGCTCTACGGCGAGTTCCTGATCAACGCGCAGGGCGAGGACGTGGTGGCCGGTATTCGCACACCCATCCACATCGACGAGATGGGAAAGGTAATGCCCGACATCTTCAAGGAGCTTTGCAAGCTGACGAGCCAGCTCGAGCGGTCCTACAAGGAGATGCAGGACATCGAATTCACCATCGAGCGCGGCAAGCTGTACCTGCTTCAGACCAGGGCCGGCAAGAGGACGGCGGCGGCGGCCGTCAAGGTTGCTACGGACATGGTGAGCGAGGGCTTGATCGACAAGAAGACCGCTGTGAGCAGGGTGACCCCTGAACAGGTGGAACAGCTTCTGCACAACCAGGTCGACAAGAACGCGAAAAAGGACGTCATCGCCGCCGGGCTTCCGGCGTCGCCGGGCGCCGGCGTTGGGAGGCTGGTCTTCGATGCCGACGAGGCCGAGGCGTTGGGCAAGAAGGGCGAAAATGTCATCCTGGCGCGTCCGGAGACCTGTCCCGATGATATTCACGGGCTTTTCGCCTCAGCCGCCGTCATAACGAGCCGGGGCGGGATGACCAGTCACGCGGCGGTCGTGGCGCGAGGCATGGGCAAGCCGGCCGTCTGCGGGTGCGAGGAGATGCGGATCGACCCGGACGCCGGGACGCTGACATCTCGCGGGCGCACGTTCAAGAAGGGCGACATCGTCACCGTAGACGGCACGACGGGGACCATCCTGGCGGGAGAAGTTCCCCTGGTAGAGGCGGCGTTCGGCGACGATTTCAAGAAAATCCTGGATTGGGCGGACGAAATGGCGAAACAGCAGGTCTGGGCCAACGCCGATACGCCGGAGGACGCGCGGCGGGCAAGGGAATTCGGAGCCAAGGGAATCGGGCTGTGCCGCACAGAGCACATGTTCATGGCGACGGACCGCCTGCCAGTGATGCAGGAACTCATAGTCGCAGACACGCTGGAGGATCGCCTCGCAGCGCTGGGCAAGCTCAAAGTGATGCAAAAGGGCGACTTCGTTGATATCTTCAAGGCGATGGACGGTTTCCCAGTCATCGTGCGCCTGCTCGATCCGCCGCTGCACGAATTCATGCCTAAGGAGCCCGCGCTGCTGGAGGAGATAAGCGAGCTCGAGAAAAAAGGACAGGGCAAGTCCAGCGACGCGCTCGCCCTGCAGAGGACTCTGGCGAAGGTGCGCCAGCTCCACGAGGCAAACCCGATGCTGGGCTTCCGCGGCTGCCGCCTGGGCATGATTTATCCCGAGATCTATGAGATGCAGATCAACGCCATCTTCGAGGCCGTGGCCGACTTGACCGCGAAAAAGATCTCCGTGCGCCCCGAGGTCATGATCCCGCTGGTTGGCACGAAGTTTGAAATGAAATTCTTCCGCGAGATGACAGACAGACTGGCCGGCGAGGTGATCAAAAAAACCGGCGTCAAGTTCGACTACCAAGTCGGCACGATGATCGAGCTTCCGCGCGCGGCTCTGGTCGCGGATCAACTGGCGGAATACGCGCAGTTCTTCAGCTTTGGAACCAACGACCTGACGCAGACGACATTCGGCTACTCCCGCGACGACGCGGAGGGTAAGTTCCTGTTCCAGTACGTTGAGAAGGGCGTCTTCAAGGAAAATCCCTTCAGCGAATTGGACAGGGACGGAGTCGGCGCTCTGATCAAAATCGGCGTCGAGAAGGGGCGCTCAGTCGACAAGAACCTCTCGGTCGGCATCTGCGGCGAACACGGCGGCAATCCGGCGTCGATAGCGTTCTGCCGTTCCGTCGACATGAACTACGTGAGCTGTTCTCCATTCCGTGTTCCAGTCGCCAGAATGGCCGCCGCTCACGCGGCGCTCGGCACTTTGAAGTAGGAAAGGCAGGGGCAGCCGCAACTTTGTGTTAGAGGCCCTCAAATCATCGCAACCGCCAAATCACCAGGCTCTGTCAAGCCCGTCTCATTCGCAGTGATTAATGAGACGGGCTTTTTTTTAATGCCTTTTATGCATATATGCGATTCAGAGCCTTGGCTCAATGCTTCCAAGACGGTTTATAATACATTCGCTGTCGTCACGGCGTCATGGTTGGGAGGTTCAAGGCAAACCACGGCCAAGCAACTCAAAGACGCTGCTTTTGAAGGAGGGCAATGTTGTATGTTTTCACACCTGATGCGGTTCGCGGCGATTAAAGGCTCGCTTGCGGCGTATATTCTCCTGATTTTCCTCTGCGAGGCGTCGTCCGCGGAGACTAGGCGATACGACCTGGTGGTTGTTGGCGGAGGGACCGGCGGCTGCATGGCGGCGATACAGGCTGGTCGCAGCGGGCTGTCCGCGGCCATTGTCGAACGGTCGGACTTCATAGGCGGCCAGATGACGGGCGCAGCCGTGTCCACGATGGACGACGTCGGGCGAACGAGAACAGGGCTTTACGGGGAATTCATCGACAGGGTGAGGGATTACTACGCCGAGAGTGGAACGGCCACGAACATCTGCCTCTGGGGAGGCGATACGATCGCCGCAGAGCCGTCCGCCGCAAGGGACATCCTCGGACAGATGGTGGCCGAAACTGGCAGGGTGGACATATATCTCAACACGCATGTCGAGGAGGCCATCATGAGCGGCGGGCGCATCACCGGAATCAGGACGGCCCCATCCGGCGAGGAGGGAAAAGAGATGACGTTCGAGTCCGGCGTCTTCATAGACGCCACTGAGCACGGCGACCTGATCCCCCTGACCGGGGCGAAATACAGGGTCGGCAACTCCATGTCTCCGAAGATAGACCCTGACGCAAACGTCCAGGACATAACCTATGTCGCTGTCGTGAGGAGATACCCCAACGGCCTGCCAGATGATCTCAGGATGCCCGGCCCGCCGCCTGGCTACCGTGAGCACGCTGCGAAATTCCGAGGCGTCGTGACAAAGGACGGCAGCACGTGGCCCGGCTCGTATCCGTTCGACGTGCCGTCGCACAACGCATACAGGGCGCTTCCCGACACCGGCAACCCTCATCTCATAATAGGCGACGACTCATCGACCTGGCAGTTCATCACTCGGACCTGCATAAACTGGGCGAACGACTATCCCGGCAGACCCAGCGGAGAGCCCGGGCTGTCCGTACTCTACATCGAAGATCCCGAGTACAGGAAGAAGGCGGAGAGGGAGGCCATGAACCGGACCCTGGCCTTCATCTGGTACATGCAGAACGAGCTCGGGATGACAGATTGGTCTGTGGACGACGGTCAGGGATATGGCGGATATTTCTCCAACGATTGGGAGACCGCTGACGACCCGTTGCTGCCGCCGGAGTTCGCCAATATACTGCGGCACTTGCCGCCATTCCCATACGTCAGGGAGGGAAGGCGGATAGTCGGGATCGATACTCTGACGGACGCCGACATATCCCGCGACGTGACTATGGGGAGGGCTTACAGAAACTATTCATCGGGGCTCGCCCTCGGAGAGTACCCTGTCGATGTTCACGGCTCGCACCTCGACCGATTCATGGAGCGCGACCTCGGCGAGACCTCGGCCTCCTTCCCCCGAACATGGGTCGGCAGCCAGGGAGTATTTCAGGTTCCGTTCGAGGCGTTCATACCGGAGGACATCGACGGTCTCATTGCCGCGGAGAAGAACATTTCGGTCTCCAGAATGGTAAACGGGGCTATCCGCCTGCAGCCGATAACGATGCACACCGGACAGGCCGCCGGAGCCATAGCCGCCGAGGCGGTCCGAAGCGGTCTGCGGCCGCGAAGTGTAAACGTCATGAATGTCCAGCGCGCTCTCATGGCGTCCGGCTCTTGGATAGCCGCCGACATCTGCGAGGACACGTCGCCGGACGACCGTTACTGGAGCGGAGTCCAATGGGCGAGCCTGTACGAGGTAATGCCAAAGATATCCAAGCGGCAGTTCGGCGTAAGTATGCCCATAAAAAAAGAAGAGCTGGCGCTGCTCCTCGAAACCGCACTCGGGGATAACGCAGCGGGACTGCGCTCCCTCCTGAGCTCCGACGATGACGACAAGTTCATCACAAATAGGGAATTCCACAGCCTGTTTCAATCCCTGACAGGAATCAATCCCCCAACGCCTCTTGACAAGTCCGAGGCTGATCTCACACTCAAAAGAGGAGACGCGATATCAGCTGCGTTCATGCTGTCACTCTCCAAATAGAGACAAGACAGCACAGCAACCCAAAGCAACGGGAACAAGACCGCGAGCTCCGCTCACGCCAGACAGGGAGTTGGCTCCCTGGATCATCTCAATTGTTGGAAAATGGGGCGTCAACTGGTCACAATGACGAAAGTTTGAGTTTTTTGAAGCATTGTCCGCCAAAACTCGTCAAACACATGTTGCACTAATGCCATTAATGGGTATTATTCTATATATATAAACAACGATTACTTGGTCAGGAGGGAATCTCATGAAAATATCAACGAAGGGGTTGTACGCTCTGAGAGTTATGGTGGATCTGGCGATCAACGACACCGGCGAGTTCATTCCGCTGAAGAACGTGTCGGCTCGTCAAGGCATAACGATAAAGTATCTGGAGCAGATCATACCTCTCTTGAGCAAAGCCGGGTATCTGAAAAGCTCGCGCGGCAAGGACGGCGGTTATCGCCTTGCCAGACAGGCAAAGAGCTATACGGTCGGGGACATCGTCAGGACCGTCGAGGGAAATCTAGCGCCGGTAAAGTGCCTGGAGGATGACCCAAATCGCTGTCCGATACGGGCGGATTGCTCCACGCTGTCGGTGTGGATTGGCCTCGACAAGGTCATAAATGAATATCTCGACAGCATAAGGCTCGACGAACTGGCGGAGAACAAAAAGAGCATGGAGGGATTGGACTACTCGATATAGAGCCGGACATCCCGCCGATTAGGATTCATGAATATCAATTTGTCTCAGGCAGAGAGGCGCCTGGCCGGCTAACGAACGCGACGAATCGGCTGCCTGTATGGATATGGCCCGAGCGAATCAGCTCAGAATAGAGGTGTATGAGCGATCCGATTCTCGGAGCGAGTCGCTGGCCAGGCATCTTGGGTCTGTTATCTGAGACAAATTGAGACAATTTGATGCAAACTTAAATTTCCCCCTTGACAGGATGATCATTGCGGGTATAAACTCCTACTAAACAGATATGCATTAACTTTTTAGGGAGGTGCATGATCGCTCGGGGCGAAGCGTGAAGGTTTTATCGTTGAGCGGATTTCAGTCCTTCTCATCTCGAACTGCTGGCTAGATTGGCGAAGATTGCCAAAAAACTATAGAAAGGGTGACAAAACTATGGGAGTGTACACGAAATTCACAGATCTGATAGGCAACACACCCCTGATCGAACTGAAGAAATACGGGGAGACGAAAGGGCTGTCCGCGAGGATTCTCGCAAAGCTCGAGTATTTCAATCCGGCGGGAAGCGTGAAGGACCGTATCGCCAAAGCCATGATAGAAGATGCCGAGGCTAGTGGGCTTCTCAAACAGGGAGCCGTCATCATCGAACCGACGAGCGGCAACACGGGCATCGGTCTGGCGGCTGTCGCCGCGAGCCGAGGATATAGGATCATTCTGACCATGCCGGAGACGATGAGCGTGGAGCGCCGCAACCTTCTCAAGGCATACGGCGCCGAACTGGTGCTGACCGAAGGGGCAAAGGGCATGAAGGGCGCTATCGCCAAGGCTGAGGAGCTCGCCAAATCGACTCCGGGCAGTTTCATCCCCGGACAGTTCGTAAATCCCGCCAATCCCGCGATTCATCGTTCCACAACCGGTCCGGAGATATGGGAGGACTCGGGGGGAAGCGTAGACATAGTGGTCTCAGGGGTCGGAACAGGCGGTACTATAACGGGCGTTGGAGAATTTCTGAAGTCCAAGAAACCGAGTGTCAAGGTTGTGGCGGTGGAACCGATCGGTTCCCCAGTGTTGTCCGGCGGCAAGCCTGGGCTGCACAAGATACAGGGCATCGGTGCTGGTTTTGTACCGGAGGTCTTGAACACCTCCGTATACGACGAGATCATAGGCGTGAGCGATGAGGATTCGTTTGTGACCGGCAGGGAGCTCGCGAAGATCGAGGGGCTTCTCGTTGGAATCTCCTCCGGCGCGGCCGCGTGGACCGCCGGCCAGCTCGCGAAGCGTCCCGAGAACAGCGGCAAGACTATAGTGGCCATTCTTCCAGACACCGGAGAGAGATATCTTTCCACCGTGATGTTTTCAGAGTAATACAATTGCCAGGAGCCTGAATGATCGGTCGTTAAAATCCAGTAGCAATACAGCTTCACTGGATACATCGGCGACTCGTTGACAGCGAATTGATATAACGCATTATAGAAATTATCCAAGCGCCGCGGCACGGCATGTTTTAGATGAAGGCGGCTGTCCAAAGCGTTCGCGGGCTCGAAAAATAAAAAAAGAAAAGGAGAAAGACTATGGCTGCGACAAAGAACACCGACGCATGGGCATTTGAGACCAAGCAGCTTCACATAGGGCAGGAGACGGCGGACCCGGTGACCGACTCGCGCGCGGTACCGATATACCAGACGACATCATACGTTTTTCACAACGCGGCGCACGCTGCCGCGAGATTCAACCTCACCGACGCCGGAAACATCTACGGCAGGCTGACAAACTCGACTCAGGATGTGCTGGAGAAGAGGATCGCGGCGCTGGAGGGCGGCGTGGCGGGACTCGCGCTCGCATCGGGCGCGGCCGCAGTCACATACTCGTTCCTGAATCTCGCGAAGGCCGGGGATCATATCGTGTCCGAGAAGACGATATACGGCGGAACGTACAACCTGCTGGCTCACACTCTGCCATTGTACGGCATAACGACTACGTTCGTGGACCCCGATGTTCCGGGCTCGTTCGAGGCGGCCATCAGACCCAATACAAAGGCGCTGTTCGTAGAAACCCTGGGCAACCCAAACTCCAACGTGGTCGATATCGCCGCCCTGGCCGATCTGGCGCATAAGAACAAAATACCGCTCGTAGTGGATGCCACGTTCACCACACCATATCTCATACGCCCGATAGAATTTGGCGCGGATATAGTGATTCACTCCGCCACCAAGTTCATCGGCGGGCACGGGACAACCCTGGGCGGGATAATAGTCGACGGCGGCAAGTTCGACTGGGATGCATCCGGCAAGTTCCCGGAAATAGTCAATCCGTCTCCCAGCTATCATGGGCTCTCGTTCACGAAGGCGGTAGGAGCCGCTGCTTTCATAGTCAGAATCCGCGCCATCCTGCTGCGCGATACGGGCGCTGCGATCTCGCCGTTTAACGCGTTTCTGCTGCTGCAAGGGGTGGAGACGCTCTCCCTGCGTGTCGAGCGTCACGTAGAGAACGCGCTCAAGGTAATCGACTACCTCAAGAAGCACCCCAAAGTCGAGGCGGTTCATCACCCGTCGCTGCCCGGCGAACCGAGTCACGCGCTCTACAAAAAATATTTCCCGAACGGAGCCGGCTCGATCTTCACATTCGAGATAAAGGGCGGGGTGGCCGAGGCTCAGAAGTTCATAGACAAACTGCAGATCTTCTCCCTGCTGGCGAACGTAGCGGACGTAAAATCCCTCGTCATCCATCCCGCCACCACGACCCACTCGCAGCTCAGCGGGGATGAACTGCTGGATCAGGGGATCAAGCCGAACACGATCCGCCTCTCGATAGGAACCGAGAACGTAAAAGATCTGATCGCCGATCTTGACCAGGCATTCGCCGGATAAGACAGCTTGGCGGCAGAGGACATAATCTGTCGATATTGAATTCGAACCTCCAGGTCTCCTTGACAACACCCGTTGCCGACCCACCCAACGCGACACCCCGCGCGAACGCGCGTTTTGTCGCTTTGGGTGGCTCGGCATGAACGCGAGCACGGAGCCTGTCGGGCGTAAGAAAGGGCTCTTCAGATCTTCAGACAGCCCTATCCGAAAGCTGGAACGATAAAACGCTGAAACGGTTAAGACAGGAATTGGAGGAAATGAAATAATGCCGTATAATCCGAATGTTCACCATCGCCGTTACGTACGTCTGACGAGGATATGATTATTCGGCCGACGGCGCCTATACCGTGATGCCGAATCATATCCATTTTATTGTAAGGATTGAATCGAATAAAATGAATTGGAGGAATGATAGATTATGGACAGGGGGAAGGCGTTGTGGAAAGACCGGTACTGGTGATCCTGGCGGCAGGAATAGGCCGCAGGTACGGAGGCCTGAAGCAGATCGAAGCAGTTGGTGCCAACGGGGAACTCTTGATAGATTACTCCATATACGACGCTGTAAGGGCCGGATTCCGGAAGGTGATATTCATCATCAAGCGCGACATCGCCGACGATTTCAGAGATGTCGTAGGCGATAGGCTGGAAAAGAACGTCGAGACAGAGCTGGCCTGGCAGGAGCTGAGTCAGATCCCGAGCGGCTATCGGGTCCCGGAGGGACGGACCAAGCCCTGGGGAACGGCTCAGGCGCTGTTTTCGATAAAGGGCATGGTCAACGGTCCCTTTGCCGTGATAAACGCCGATGATTACTATGGGCCGTCGGCTTTCAAAACGATCTACGACTGGCTGGCAATTCCGTGGACGCACGCCGACAAGCTGCGCCTGGCCATGGTTGGATACCGCATAGAAAACACCGTTCCCGATTCAGGGATCGTGACTCGCGGAATCTGCGAGGCGGATGCCAGTGGACACCTCACGAGCATCGTCGAGCGCAAGATGGTCGAAAAAACCGCCGATGGCGCACACTTCTCCGAGGACGGCGGAAAGACGTGGCACGACATCCCGACCGGAACACTCGTCTCCATGAACTTCTGGGGCCTGTGCGAGGAGTTTATAGAGGAGTCGGAGCGTGATTTCCCTAAATTTCTCGATGAAAATATACCGTCAAACCCGATGAAATGCGAATATATCCTGCCCACCGAGGTAGGAAGCCTGTTGCTCCGAGGCAAGGCCGGCGTCGAGGTTCTGGAAAGCGGCGAAATGTGGCACGGCATAACCTACAAAGAGGACAGGACTAGCGTAATGACGGCGATCTCAGAGAAACACAGACTTGGCATCTACCCCACCCCTCTGTGGGGATAACAAAATTTGCCTATATTATATATACGGGGGGTTTTTTTATGAGAAGAGGCGTTTCCGGCATTTCCCTTTTCAATTTCGTTCTTCAAGGAGTTCCCAGGCCATTTGCGCTGCTGCCGCTGATCGTCTGCCTTGCCTGCGCACTTGCCGCATTTCCTGGCCCGGCCGGCGCGGACGTTTTCTACGCCGCGTCGAACTACTCGACCGGATCGGCTGGTGTGATAACGGCAAGCGGCGGTTCTTTTTCCGTCCACAGGGATGTCGTCTCCAACTTCGGTGTCGACGCTTGGGGCTTCACGTTCAGGGACGCGGACGGCTCTGAACGGGCCATGATCCGCGAGTACCAGTACGGGCCGAACGACACCGTTTACGTCTGGAATCCCGGTGACTGGAAGACGCCGATAATCAACACAAAGGCGTGGGGATCCAACATCCACGCCGCGGCCGCCAGCGGCCGGTACCTCTACGTCACTACATACGAGAGCTACAAAAACGGGTCGACGGCGCAGGACACAGGCGAAGTGGTCCGGATAGACATGAAAAACGGCTACGCGCCCGACAAGCGGTATCAGTACGGCGTCTTCACAGGCGATGCCGGTTTCGCGTCGTCTCCGCACGGCGAATCGCTTCACATCGAAAACGGCAAAATATACGC
>JAISLO010000280.1 GCA_031290815.1 Synergistaceae bacterium
CTCTATATATTATCATATAAGCGCCGTATCGGTCTCATCAATCGTTATTACTGCGTTCTTCAGCAAAGCGCCGAAGCCGGGACCGAGAACCCTCTCTGCGGTTTATAAGGAGTCCAAGCACTATGACCTCATCAGATCGAGGCCGCTGTTCCAAATGGCCTTGCCAGTCTCGACGACCGACAGGTTGGCCTCGTATGCGCGGCTTGCCACCATCATATCTGCCATTTCTCGGACCACGTTCACGTTAGGATATGCTACATAGCCCTCATCATTGGCGTCCGGGTGGTCCGGCTGATATGCCATCCTCGGAGGGGTCGGATCCTCCGTTATCTCCGGCACTCTGACGCCGGACACGGAGTAAAGCCCAAACCAGCCCTTCTTTATTCTGTCCTCCTGATCTCCCATTGCCTCCATAAGACGCTCCTGAAAGACCGGAACCCTGCGGACATACGGCCCCCCATCCGGAGTACGCGTCGTGTTGACGTTCGCCAGGTTTCCCGCGATCGTGTCCATCCACAGACGGTTCGCCGTGAGACCGCTGCCGGCTATGTCAATGGAGCGAAATACCCTCATTATGCGCCACCTCCGATTGCCCTTCTATACATGGATATCTTTCGAGTCATCACACGCGACATGGCCTGATACATCATACGGGTCTCCGCGAGCCGCGCAACCTCAGTGTCGGGATCCACGTTGTTCTGATCGAGACGGTAGATCTCGTAGCCCACCTGCCTCTCCCAGGGCTTGACCTCGGTTATATCTGTCCTGACATTTGAAAAGTGCCTTTCGCTGCTTCGCTTCATGGGCAGTCTGCTGGGCATGTCTATGATCTCCTTGAGCTGATCCTCGAACGAGACCTCCTTACGCGCATACTTCGGCGTGTTCATATTGGCCATATTCTGCGACGTAGCCTCCATGCGCCTGGCTAGTCCCTCAAGATCCTTCTCTATTACGCCCCATGTCAAATCTCCTCGCAACCGCCGCACCTCCCTGCCTATATACTTAATCGGCACAAGCCCCTAAATCCTTTAGTGCCGCGCATGAAAAACAATTATTACTGTAAATCAGTTTCAATAATATGTCAAGATGTTCTGCGCGTTACGCGCGAACCGGACTGCGGCAAGAGTACATCTCATCCCATTCGTATGGTCAAACACGGCGTCTACAGGAGATATTTCCTGGCGTCGTTATCGCATACGAGCGACTCCAGCCGGCCTCTGACGAAATCGCGGTCAATCGCCACGTGCTTGACGTGATCATCGCCGCCGACCTCGAAACTTATCTCCTCCAGGATATGCTCCATCATCGCATGAAGCCGCCGCGCTCCTATGTTCTCCATCTGAGCGTTCATCTCGGCGGCATATTCCGCTATGGCCGCTATCGCGTCATCTGTGAAGACGAGTTCTGTCCCCTCTGTCCCTATCAGCGCCACATACTGCTTTATCAAGCTGTTCTCGGGCTCCGTCAGTATCCTGACGAGATCATTCTCGGACAGGGCGCCGAGCTCGACCCTGATCGGCAGCCGGCCCTGCAATTCAGGGGCGAGATCCGACGGTTTATTGTGATGAAACGCGCCGGCGGCAATGAAAAGTATGTGATCCGTGTGAACTGGACCGTACTTCGTCTGTACGGTGGTGCCCTCGATTATCGGAAGGAGATCCCTCTGCACTCCCTCGCGGCTGACGTCGGGCCCCGATTTGCCGGAGGACCCCGAGGATGCTATCTTATCGATCTCATCCACAAAGATTATTCCCTCTTCCTGAGCTTTTTCCAGAGCTTCCGAGCTTATCTGCTCCATGTCCAGGAGCTTTTCGGCTTCCTCGGCCTGAAGCACTCTTTTGGCTTCATCCACCCGCATCCTCTTGCGGTGGAGTTTTTTGGGCATCATGCCGCCTATTATCTCCCCGATGTTGATGCCCATCTCCTCCATGCCGCCTCCGATGAAACCGATGCCGGCCTTCATGCTCTCCGACACCTCGATGTCCACCTCGCGGCCGTCGAGCTTTCCGGCGCGCAGCATATCGCGCATCTTTTCACGCGTGTGCGGGGAGACGGAACCTTCCTCCTCCGATAAATTCTCCTTTTTCCGCTCGCCGTCTCCGTCCTCGTTTGAGACTCCGAAGAGGCGCATTATGTCCGACATGTTGGCGGAGTTCCGCTCCTTCTTCCTGCCCGGAAGGAGCGAGTCCAGCAATTTCTCCTCCGCTCTCGACTCCGCCGCCTCCTGGACATCGGCGATCCTCCTGCGGCGGACCATCTGAACGGACGCCTCGACCAGATCCCTTATCATCGACTCCACGTCGCGGCCTACATAGCCCACCTCTGTGAACTTGGTGGCCTCGACCTTTACGAACGGCGCGTCGACAAGCTTGGCGAGCCTGCGAGCTATCTCCGTCTTGCCGACGCCGGTGGGCCCTACCATCAGAATGTTTTTCGGCGCTATCTCGTGCCTCATCTCATCCGAAAGAGCCTTCCTGCGAATGCGGTTGCGGAGAGCTATCGCCACCGACCTCTTGGCCGCTTCCTGGCCCACGACATAGCGATCGAGGTAGGAGACGACCGCGCGCGGAGTGAGGGAAGCGCCATCCTTTCCCGCTGACAGAACCATTATTCAATCGCCTCCAGAATGATAGAATCGTTGGTGTAAATGCAGATCTTAGACGCTATTTCGATGCTCCTGCGGGCTATTTCAGACGCGTCCAGCTCCGTGGCCCCCAGCAGGGCCAGCGCGGCTGCCTGAGCGAACCCTCCGCCGGAGCCTATCGCGGCGACGCCGCTCTCCGGCTCCAGGATATCCCCGGATCCGGAGAGCAAGAACACATCGTTCTTATCGGCCACTATCATCATGGCCTCCAGCCGCCTGAGGTATTTATCCGTTCGCCACTCCTTCATGAGAGCCGACGCCGCCCGCAAAAGGTTGCCGTGATGTTCGTCGAGCTGGTTCTCGAACCTCTCCAGAAGTGTCATGGCGTCAGCGGTGCTTCCGGCGAAGCCTGCCATCACGTTTATGCCGTTCTTTCCAATTCGCCGGACCTTCCGGGCTCCCGACTTGACGATCTGCGAACCGAGCGTGACCTGTCCGTCGCCGGCCATCGCAACCCGTCCATCCTTCTTCACGCATACTATTGTGGTTCCCTCCATAGTCAGCATTACTTCACCTCCCCCAAACCGGAGCGCGGATGTGCCTCCATGTAGCTTCTCTTCATGTGTTCCGTCGTTACTGTGAGGTATCTCTGCGTAGTGACAAGGCTCTCATGCCCGAGGAGCTCCTGGACTACCCTGAGAGGCGCGCCTCGTTCCAGCATGTGGGTTGCGAAGCTGTGCCGCAGCGAGTGCGGGGTGACTCCCGTCAGGCCGACCGCCTTGGCCGCCGCCGTTACGACCCTGTGCACAGTGCGGTCGGTCAGACGCTCCGCGCCGACGCCGTGGAACAGAGGTTCCTCACCCTCCGTAACGCGTCCTCGCAGGGATGCATCGGCGCGCCATCGCTCGAGCTGTTCCTGCGCAACCTTTCCCATCGGAACAATCCTAGTCTTGTCTCCTTTTCCGTCAACCCTCAACATTCGCTCTGGGATGTCGACATCTCCCCAGTTGAGCGACGTGAGTTCATTCACTCTAAGCCCCGCCCCGTACAGCAGTTCCAAGATCAGGCCGTCCCTAAGCTTTTTTTTGCTTCCGGAGATACCGTCGTCCAGCATCCTCATCATGTCGTCGTAGGCCACGGCTCGCGGAATTCCACTGACGCTGATTTTTGGCCCGCGTATCCCCGCGCTGATGTCCTCTCCGAGAACGCCGGAACGCACGAGAAACTTTACAAAGCTGCGCAGGGCGGAGAGCTTTCTCGCGACGGTCGTCCTCTCCAGCCCGTATCCCGACAGTTCCCTGAGGAACCCCCTCAGCGCTCCCATATCGAGGTTCGATAACGAATCCAGACCCATTACATCCAGATAATCCGCAAACTGCGCAAGGTCAACAGCGTAGTTGACGACAGTGTTGTCCGAACGCCCCTTCAATGAACGGATATATAGCATAAATTCGTCGATGTGACCAGAGATATCCATCGTTCGCTATGACATCGATTATCGGCGGGTTAAAACTGCCGTTTCGCGCTCCAAAAATTTTTCGAGCGCCTCCCTGGAGCGCTCTGCGTACAGCATAGACCTCTCGGGTTTGCCGATCTTCTTTCTGCGGCCGTGACCAGGCGGCGTCTCGATCTTCGGGAATATCCCGATGTTGACGTTCATCGGCTGGAATGTACCGGCCTCGGCGCTCTGAAGGTAGTTCAGCAGGGACCCTATCGCCGTCTCGTCCGGCCACCTGGGGGGCTCATCTCCCTTCAACGTGTGAAAAAGCTGAATTGCCGCGACCAGGCCGGTCGCGGAGCTCTCCACGTAACCCTCGACCCCCGTTATCTGACCGGCCAGGTGAAGATCGAGCCTAACAGTCTTTTGATTTTTAACTGGGCGCAGATGGCAGTCGAGCACACGGGGGGCGCAGACGAAGGAGTTCCTGTGCATCACGCCCTTGCGGACAAACTCCGCTTTCTCCAGCGCAGGTATCATCCTGAACACGCGTTCCTGCTCCGGCCATTTCAGGTTGGTCTGAAATCCAACGATATTGTAAAGCGTGCCCTCCGCGTTGTCACGCCTCAGCTGGACTACGGCGTATGGTTCTCTCCCCGTCGACGGGTGCGGGAGTCCCACCGGACGCATGGGGCCGAATCGGAGGGTGTCGATCCCCCGTTCAGCCATGACCTCTATAGGCAGGCAGCCCTCGAAGAACCTTCCCGGAACTTCTGGGCAGGTATCGGTCTTCTCGTCCGAGGCACGGCCCTCCCTGTCGATATCTCGAAGCGGAACCCTCTCGGCATTGACGAGTTCCCACCAGAATGCCTCGTACAACTCACGGTCCATTGGACAGTTGATGTAGTCGCTGCCCTCGCCGTATCTCGACGCCATATATGCCCTGTCGGTGTCGATCGACTCCAAGGTGGTTATGGGGGCCGCCGCGTCGAAAAACGACAGACAGCCCTCTCCGACGATCTCCCTCACCGCGTCGGCTATCCCTCCTGCCATGAGCGGACCGGCCGCGACTATGGCCGGCAGGTCGGGTATCACGTCCGTCTCGGAACGAATCAGCTCGATGTTGGGATGGCGCGATATCTCCCTTGTCACAAGCGATGAAAAAAGATCCCGGTCCACGGCGAGCGCCCTGCCGGCCGGGACGCGAGACATGTCCGCGCAACGCATTATAAGGCTGCCTAGACGTCTTAGCTCCTGTTTTAAAATACCGGCGGGACTCGTCGGTCTGTCCGCGCCCAGCGAATTGCTGCACACGAGCTCTCCAAGGTTGCCAGTCGAGTGAGCGGGCGGCATCCGAACGGGCCTCATCTCGAACAGCTTGACACTGACGCCGCGTTCAGCCAACTGCCAGGCAGCCTCCGAACCGGCCAGTCCGCCGCCTATGACCGCGCTATTCAATCTCGTCCTCTTCCCCGTTCGCGTCCTCCGTCACGACCGCGCTCTCATGCTTAGGGGCGGGAGGCTTTTTCCAGCTCGTGAAGTCACATTCCGGATATCTCGTACAGCCGTAGAACACGCGCCCCTTGACCTTGCCCTTGCCCGCTTTGCGGCGAACGACCTCGCCCTCCCCGCACTTGGGACACTTGATGCCGGTTGTCTTGACTATCCTCCGAGTGTACCTGCAGTTCGGATAACCGGAACAGGCTATGAATTCGCCGAACCGGCCGCGTTTGATTATGAGAGGGTGCCCGCACTCCGGACAATCCTCGCCTATCTCCTCTGGCGGAAGCTGCATTCGTTCCGCAGTGGCCGAAACTTCGTCGAGAACGGGTTTGAACGAATTCCAGAAGCCTCGGACCACTTCCACCCAGTTCTCCTCGCCCGACTCGACGGAGTCCAGTTCGCCCTCCATCATAGCCGTAAATTCCACGTTGATCAGATTTGGGAAGTATTTGACGAGAAATACGTTGACGGTTCGACCGAGCTTCGTGGGGACCAGTTTTTTGTCCTCGTCATCCCTGATGACGTAGCCCCTGTCGGCGATGGTCTCGATTATCGACGCGTAGGTCGACGGCCTGCCTATCCCCTTCTCCTCGAGCGCCTTGACCAGTCCGGCGTCCGTATAGCGGGAGGGCGGCTGCGTAAACTTCTGCTCGCGCTTTATATCGATCAGTTCGAGCCTCTCGCCGGTCTCGGCAGGTGGGATGTTCACATCCTTCACACCGAGAGGCCACACCTTTCCCCAGCCCTGGAAGAGCACGACTATGCCGGACTGCTTCATTCCGTACTCTCCCGCCGATGCTTCAATAGTGGCGCGCGCAACCCTTGCCGGCTGCATCTGGCTCGCTATGAATCTGCTCCATATCAGTTCGTACAGGCGAAATTGCTCGCTCTTGAGGTGCGGCTTCAGCGACTCAGGCGTCAGAAACGGATCGGTCGCGCGAATGGCCTCGTGAGCGTCCTGCGACTTGCCCTTCGGCGTGTATATGTTCGGGCGGTCCGGCAGATACTCGCGCCCGATGTTCTGTTCTATAAACCTCCTGGACGAATCGATGGCGACCGGCGCGAGCCTGAGGCTGTCCGTTCGCATATAGGTTATCAGGCCAACCGGGCCGCGCCCCGGTATATCCACGGCCTCGTACCGGGACTGAGCTATTCGCATCGTCCTGCGAGGCGAAAAACCAAGCCTGCGCGACGCCTCCTGCTGCAGGACGCTGGTCTTGAATGGAGGCAGCGGCGGGCGTTTCGTCTCCTTTACCTTGAAGCTCTCGACTATGATGGGACTGTTCCGGATTTTCGTCTCGGCCTCGAGGGATTGGGCGGCGTCCTCTGGGACAAACGGACGCTTGTTCTTCTTGTCAACCCTCATGACATAGCGCTTTTCGCCCGACGCGGCGTCGACGTCAAGCAACCAGTACTCCTTGGGGATGAATGCGTCGATCTCATCCTCGCGCTCGCACACTATACGCAGCGCCACCGACTGGACCCTTCCGGCGGACAGGCCGCGCTGCACCTTGTACCAGAGAAGCGGGCTCAGGTTGTAGCCGACGAGACGATCCAATACCCTGCGCGACTGCTGAGCCTCGACGAGGTTCATATCTATGCTCGCTGGGCTCGTGACCGCGTTCTTAACGCCCTGTTCCGTTATCTCCTGCATTCGGATCCGGCAGTCGGACGCTGGATCGATGCCCAATAGGACGGCAAGGTGCCACGATATCGCCTCGCCCTCCCTGTCGGGGTCGGATGCAAGAAGTGTTCGCTCGCTCGCGGCCGACGCCGCCTTGAGTGATTTTATGAGCGAGGCTTTCCCGCGAACGTTTATGTATTCCGGCTCGAAGTTATTCTCAACGTCGACAGCAATCCGCGCCTTTGGAAGATCTCTTACGTGGCCGATGCTCGCCTCCACGTGATATCCCCTGCCGAGGATCTTTTCGAGCGTGTGGGCCTTGGCCGGCGACTCGACTATTATCAGAGTCTTGCCCGCGGAGGACGCCGCCGCCGTCTCAGTCCGCTTAGGCATGCTTTTCCTCGTCTTCGCTGCGGGCTTTCTGGGACGGGCCTTTGCGGCCTCGGCTTTTGCCCCGGCAGGACTGGCGGCATCCTGAGATTTTGCCTTGCGGGGCCTCTTTACTGCTTTGGAGACCTCCGTTTGACTGTCCATGCTTCCGCTCGAAGCGGGCTCTGCTGTCTTCGGGCTTTTCTTCCTCGAACCTTCACCGGATTTGGCGACTTTCTTCGGTTTTTCTGGGGCCAACTCCCCGCCTCCTTAACAGTACCTGCACGCATCCCTTCCGTCCTCGTCCGCAGGACCGAAGACAGGCACTCCCTCGTATTCCGAGATCTTCTCTATGAGAAACTCAAACATGTCCCCATCTACCTTGCACTGATTTATGCGAGCCACTAAAACGGCCTGCAGCAGCACTTTCTCCAGTATGCCAGGAGCGCAGTATTGCCCGCAGAGATGTTTATACGCTAGTTTAATGGCTTCGGGAGATAACGAATCATTCTCCTCGCTGGACAATATTCGGTTTCTCATCTAGGCCCCCCCAATCATCTCAGTTTGTTCGGACCGGTCAATACATGATGACACACATTATAAATGCTCAAAAACAAAGATCCAAACCTCATGAACCAGTATCGCCAAAACGATGGGTTTCGTTTTATCGAATCAACCGGCGGTTCTTCAATCAACCATTCGATAACGTCCGGCGCCCGACGAATACACCAGTCCGCGGAGGGTCAACATGGACATCGTCCTGAAGACATCTGCGGCGCTCATTTTAGCTTCGCTCGCAAGGTTGTCAATAGTTCGATCCCCATTATTTGTCAACAGCGCTATCAAAATTTTCTCCTGTTCGTTGAGCGGAGCGGATTCTTCCTCCTCGGAATCGTCTTTGAACAATAATTTCTGCCTGCCAAACCCTTCGAAGAACGTGTCGAAATCCGTCAGGGGAAACGCCCCGTCGAAGATGAGCTTGTTTGAACCGCGGGAACGAGCGTCCGTTATCCTCCCCGGGACGGCCCAGACCTCCCTCCCCGCCTCCGCCGCGCAGCGAGCCGTAACGAGAGCGCCGCTCTTCTCCGGAGCCTCGACGACGACCGTCCGGAACGACAATCCCGCGATTATTCTGTTGCGCTTGGGGAAATGCCACGCGTCTCCGCCTGAACCGAGCGGGAATTCGGAGAACAGCGCCCCTACGCTCATTATCCGCTCGAACAACTCCGCGTGCTCGGACGGATATACGATGTCTATGCCGGTGCCCAGCACCGCCGCTGTGACCCCTCCAGCCTCTATGCAGCCAGCGTGCGCGGCCCCATCCACTCCCCTCGCTCCTCCGCTCACGACGCTCCAGTTTCGCTCGGCGGACGCCCTGCCGAGATCCCTGGCCACCCCTGTGGCGTAGGGACTGCACGTCCTGGTGCCAACTATCCCCACAACCCTCTGCTGCAGCGAGAATCTCTTGCCGCGCGCATAAAGCAGCAGCGGAGCGTCTCTCAATTCGAGCAGACTCTTAGGATAGGACGGATCTTTGATGGATATCAAGCGGACGCCGAGCCTCTCACTAGCTTCCATCTCCCTTTCCGCCCATCCCGACGCCAAGGATTCGTTCAGTATGGACCTGCCTCGCTCGCCTATGCCGATCTTCTCCCACAGAGCAGGACCATCCGTTATGACAGCCTCCGGACCGAGTCCAAGTTCCTCCAACTTTTCCAAAGCCCGCGCGTCGTGCTGAATTCTCGCGAGCAGCAACATCGGACGTATCATCCTAACTCCTCCAGCCCAGACCTGCGCCACGGCCGAAAGCTCCCCCTTCTCGATACGAAAGGCTTTCCGCCACGTGATGAACGGCTATTCGCTCCGCCCCCTCGAGGTCTGCGATCGTCTGTGACACCCTAAGCACCCGCGAAAAACCACGCCCTGAGAGCCTGAGCTTTTTCACCGTATCGGCGAGGAACGGTTTAACATCCGGCTCCATGTCGAGGCGTTTTCTGATCGCTCGTTCCGACAGTTCGGCGTTGCACTGAAATCCCATCTCACGCCAGCGATCCTGCTGCGTTTTGCGAGCGGACTGCACCCTCTTTCTGACCTCGGCGCTCGACTCCCCGCACTCCCCGCCAAGCGACACGAGTTCCTCCGGCGTCAGCCTCGGAACGGCTACGTGGAGGTCTATTCTGTCCAGAATCGGGCCAGACAGCTTTCTCTGATATTTTTCAATCGAGTGCGGGCTGCATTTACACGGCTCGGAGGGATCCCCGCTGAAGCCGCACGGACATGGATTGCACGCCGTGACCAGGAGGACTCGCGCCGGGTACGTGACGCTGCCCGCGGCACGGCTGACCGTGATGGTTCCATCCTCGAGCGGCTGACGAAGGCTCTCCAACACGTCGCGGGTGAATTCCGGAAATTCGTCCAGGAAAAGGACACCCCTGTTGGCCAGGGATATCTCCCCAGGGCGCATGGAAGCGCCCCCTCCGCATATAGCCACCGAGCTCGCCGTGTGGTGAGCGGTCCTGAACGGACGCGCCCGGCCCGGTTCGAACGGCATGCCAGCCGTGCTCCGCACGAGGAGGACCTCCATCATCTCCTCGTCTGAGAGCGGCGGAAGTATTCCCCTGAGGGCCCTCGCGAGAAGCGTCTTGCCGGAGCCCGGCGAGCCAGTCAGAAGCAGGTTGTGATGTCCGGCCGCCGCTATTTCGAGGGCCCTTTTCGCGGCAAACTGCCCCTTTATGTCCGCAAAGTCGGTTTCGATGCATTCCTCATACTCGCCGAACGATCCGCCCTCTATCTGGGAAAGGGGCTTTTCTCCGCTCATGTGCAGAACAACGTCGAGCAATGTCTCCACGCCATACGCCCTGACGCCGGACACAAGCGCCACCTCGCTCTCGTTCTCCTTCGGGACGAAGAGAGGCACGGCAAGCTCTCTGGCGAGGACGGCCGCCGGCACAGCGCCTCGCACCCACCTCACTCGTCCGTCAAGCGCCAACTCTCCCATAAAGAGCGACGGTTCTCTGCAATTTATCATCCCGGCGCCGTTAGCGAGCCCGACCGCCATCGGCAGGTCCAGAAGCGCACCCTCTTTGGGCAGGTCAGCCGGCGCCAGGTTTATCGCGATCCTCCCTCTCAGCATGAGGCCTATCCTCCGCAAGGACGCTCGCACTCTCTCCCTGGCTTCCTTGACGGCAGTATCCGGCAACCCGACCACAGTCATGGAGAAGAGTCCGCCCGTCGTCTCCACCTCGACCTCGACCGGAAGCGCCTGAGTTCCCCGAAGAGCAACTCCGCAGATCCCATTCATCACCCCATAAAACCGCCTTCCATCCCCATTGTGATATCACTGAACAGTTCCGCCGACAACTCTCCGGCATCGTTCTCCGTAACCGCGACGACATCTATCCGCCACGCGCCGCTAAAAGCGATTTGGTCAACATACGTGCGTGCCGCCTTTATTATACGCTTAACCTTGACGGGGCCAACCGTTGTTTCCGCAGGTGATAAATACCCAATTCTACGGGTTCTAACCTCGACGATTACAAGTTCGCCGCAGTCCTCCGCCACGATGTCCAGCTCACCGCGCCCGACCTTTACATTTCTGGCGATTATACTCCATCCCTTGCGTTCGAGATATTTTACGGCGATGTCCTCGCCGGCGGCGCCGAATTCGATATGATTCAACGCGGCGATTCCTTTTTGTCCAGGTTGTACAGAAACGCGAGGATTTTTGCTACGGATTGGTAGAGTTCCACGGGGATTTCGTCTCCCAGCTCGAGGACCAGAAGCGCGCTCACCAGAGCGGCATCCTCGACTATGGGTATCTCAGCCTCTATGGCCGTTTCAATGATCTTTTCGGCGATGATGTTCTCTCCCTTGGCTATGACCCTTGGCGCGCGGTCGATTCCTGCTTCGTACTGCAGCGCGGCCGCCTTGGTTCTCTTCTTGTTTTTCGCCGAACCGTTCAACGCCTCGTCCATTATCAGGCTTCCATGTCCAGTCCATGCCTCATGGCGGCATCAAAGTCCCCCTCTCGGGAAACACCGACTCCAAGGTATTGCAGCACAAGCGGCACTTCAGACAGATCCTCCCTCAACTCGGGAAGGTTGTCGCGCACCAGGCCTAACTTCGACTCGTTCTTCAATCTGAGGTTCACGGAGAGTGCCCTTCCGTTCGTCATCACGTCGCCCAATACCTGTCCCAATGATCTGCCTTCGACATCGAAGGCCAGCCACCACACGCGACGCCCGTCAAGATCCTCGGTCGATACGGACACTCGGGCCATCATCACCTTCCCTGTTTCGTCCTCGCCGGCGGGCCACCATGCCTGAGCGAAGAGCGTCGCAGGGTCTATTCCCTTGCGCGCCGACTTGCACGCGAGAGCGTGAGCGGCGAGGAACCTGTCCACGTCGTCATCGTCTCCCCTTATCGCCTCCAAAAGCTCTCTTGGCGAGCTGAATTTTCTCCCGTGCAGGCGGTCGCGGATTTTCTTCCATATAAGGGAGACCTGCTCTGGCAGAAGCCCCATGTACCACGAGAGAAGGGCTACGTTGTTCTCTGTCATGGAAGCTCCCCTTGCCCAGAGCTCGACCATCGCGCCCAGTTTCAAGGGATCGCCCCCGTTTTGCATCCAGCGCTGACGCAGACTCCATACTACCTCGTCGTTTATCGGCAATCCGCGGGAGAGCAGGGCAAAGGCAATATGCTGGTCGCGTCCGGCGAATCTCGCGAGCACCGCCATGTCGGCTTGCTTCAATCTCAGCGTCGGGGGCGCGGTCGACAGATCCCACACGGCCCTGAATCTCTGTCCGGCGAAGAGCGGGACGGTCGAACTCGCAAATATCGTCTGCGAGCCTATCCTGACCATATAGGCGTCGCCTTCTTTTCTTATCACCAGTCCCTCCACAAGGGAGCCATCGGGTATCTGGAGCCCCTGCCTCTGCGCCCCGGGCTGGCTCGTGGCCTGCGCGTCAGGCTGCCTGACAGCCGCGGGGTTTGGATTGTTCGCGTTTATCATTCCGCCGGATAGACCGCCTACATTAGCCACCGCATTCACCTCACTGACTAGGAACACGAGTACATTCTACCATTTTCCGCCTCACGATGGACACCCTTGCCTTCGACTTGCGGTTCCCTCGGCCAAGCCCGCGCTCATGCCTGCGCACACGCAAAAAACCCGTCCTGGACGGGTTTTTCAGATTTTCTTGGACTGCGTTGTTTTGAGAAATGGTGCCGAGGGGGGGACTCGAACCCCCATGTGGTCGCCCACGGCGGATTTTGAGTCCGCTGCGTCTACCATTCCGCCACCTCGGCCAATTGCCCGGTTATTCAAGCACACTTATGGACGGTTGTCCAGTACTTTTTGCACTTGAAGGTTCCAAGTTCGAAAGTGTTATACTCGAGAGCAAAAACTTTTGCCAAGCGATTAAGCAACAAGATATCTATAATTCTTTCGCGGCTGGCAAAGAAGTTTTCATCTAACGGGACAGGCAAAATTGCTGTGAGGTCAGCAGATTTTTTCAGCATGATCCGCCTAGTTCCCTTAGGTGTCGCTCTCCTCTTGAGGCGGAGATTGGGGGTATAATGATGGTATTGAAGAAGCTACGACGAACGGAGTTGTTCTACGTGTTTTTTAGGAATATGACTGAACAGAGTACTTTCGCGAGGATGAAGAAGGCGCTTTTATCCCCTTCGCTGCTCAGAAACGAGGTAATTCTCCAACTGTATGAAGTCGCCACGGACATGGTGGCTGAGGCTGAACGGCACTCGCTGAGCGGCGACTTGTGGGAGATTCTTTTCGTGATGTGGATCGCCGAGGATGAGAATACGATCGGTCATTTATCGGAACTCGGATCCGTACCCGCGGGCTCGATCGCATCCATCGCCTCCCAGGAACTGTGGTATTTGCACAAGACCATCTCAGCCACTCGCAAGCTCATAGACAAAGAGGATATATACGAAACCCTGAGACAGATAAAGAACTACGTCCCGTCGGGCGGCGGGCGAGGGGGAATCGACGCGGAGACTCTGCGCGCACTGCTCGAGACCGCTAAAGTTTTCAGCAACGCAAAGACTCCTGATGAAATATACAGATCGATGGCTGACTTCTACGTGTCCAACGGATCCGGACAGTTTGCCCTCTACAAGGCCTTCAAGTGGTCACGCGCCGGGGCTCTCGAACCCA
>JAISLO010000281.1 GCA_031290815.1 Synergistaceae bacterium
CTTCTCTGGATGAGAGGGGTGGATACGCTCGCCACGGATCGCGAAAAGAAAAAATGGATCGCTCCGGATCTGTCCTGCTGGCTTGACAGCGTTGACCTCGGCGCGGATTCCAGCAAGGCTCGCGATTTGTGGTCCGGCCTAGGCGAGGGCGACAACGTCGTGGTCTACGGAGACTACGATGTCGACGGCATCGCGGCCACCGCCTTCATGATGGAGCTGGCGCTCCTTAAAAAAACCAGGGTTCGCTATTATATTCCCCATAGATATAATCAAGGCTACGGTTTTCACCCGGAGGTGGTGCAGGCCATAGCCAGTTCTGGCCGTAAGTGTGATTTGCTGATTGTGGTCGATTGCGGCACGCAAAACATCGAAGCCGTCAAAAAAGCGAGCGACTGCGGCATACCTGTGATTATTTTCGATCATCACCTGCCCAGGGGCGAACTTGCGGCAAGCGACGCGCTGATAAACCCTCACGTCGACGGCAGCGGCCTTGGAAGGGACTTGTGCGCGGCTGGCGTCGTGTGGTGCTGGGCATGGAAGAACGAGATAGCGCCCCGCGATTGGTTGCTTAAGCGCCTCGATCTGACGGCGCTCGCTACCGTGGCGGATTGCGTTTCCATGATGTCGCCAGTAAACAGAGCGATGGTGAGGGAGGGCATAAACACGATGCGCTCATCCCCCAGAAGGGGCCTCAACGCCCTCATGCGCGGTATGGACCTTGACCCTGTCTCTTTGGACAGCGACGCTCTGTCCATGAGGATCATCCCATGCCTCAACGCCGCTGGCCGCCTTGAATTGGCGGACCTCGCGATGAAAATTTTCTTTCCAAAAGGTGATGTGGAGGAGTGCGCCAATAAACTCATATCTCTCAACAGGCGCCGGAGAGATATATCCACCCGTATAATCAGCGATATAGAGTCTGGAATAAGCAGCAACGAGAAATACAATCACGTGCTCTTCGGTGACGACTGGCCGGCCGGCGTTTTGAGCAGCGTGGCAAGCCACGTATGCGCGGACCGAGACTCGCCTGTTGTCCTTGCGGCGTGGGCACAGCCGCCTCTTATAAGAGGCACCCTCAGGGTTCCGATGGGCGTCGACGCGGAGGCCATTCTATCCAGCATATCGGACGACCTGGCGAGTTGGGGCGGTCACAGGATGGCGGCGGGCTTCAGCGTCAACAGCGATAAGTGGGATGCCGTGCGCGACAAGCTGGAGAATCTGCTCGCGAATTCGGAGGTCTCGGAGGAAAAGGAAGATATATTATACTGGTCCCCATCCGAGCTTGACATGGCCGTGTGGAAAGACGCGGAGCGCCTTGGCCCATTCGGGGTGGGCAACCCGCATCCCAGGCTCTTCTGCGCGAACAAGGGAAGCATATGCGCCGAACCTCTGGGCAGAAAGGGCAACCACGTCAGAATAATGGTGGACGGGAGAGAGCTTCTCGGCTTCAGGGGAGATCATTTGCTCAACTCCGATTTTTTGCCGTCCGGGTGGGTTTATAAACCACGTATAAATTTTTGGAGGTGCAGCGAAAGCCTTCAGCTCATCCTGGAAAAAATCGTGGTGAGCGACGCGTGACGCCGTGAACATGCAGAGCGAAACAGCTCCGGAAAAATTTGCGAATCTGAATGAAACAGAGGCACAGGCAGATAAACCCCTTGTCCGCGAGGTCTCCGTGCCTGCCATAAATATCAACCGTTCAATGCGCGCCCTCATGGAGAGCTACATCGGGCGCATTCCTGAGGATCAAAGGGTTTCGAGCGTCCGGATCGCCTGGCAGGAGCTCTGGTCGAGGGCGTCCCGTTATCTTCAAAAAGAGGATCTCATGCTTGCGGGAGACGCCTTTGTCTTCGCGGCGAACGCTCACGCCAAACAGCGAAGGTACAGCGGCGACCCATATATAATACATACGCTCGGGGCTGCCTCGGTCCTTTCCGACATGCAGCTCGACACGCCAACTCTGGTCGCGGCGCTGCTGCACGACATTGTCGAGGATACGGACATAACGTCGGAGGCTTTGGGCGAGCGCTTCGGCGAGGACGTCATGACGCTGGTGGAAGGCGTCACTAAACTCGGCAAACTGCCCTTCAAAAACGTGCTCGATTATCAGGCTGAAAATTTGAGGAAGATGTTCCTGGTAATGGCAAAAGATATACGAGTCGTCCTCATCAAACTGGCAGACCGGCTCCACAATATGAGCACGATTCAGGCGCACAGGCGTGAGAAACAGATATCCATCGCCCAGGAGACGCTGGAGATTTACGCGCCTCTGGCTCATCGTCTGGGCATATATCACATAAAGCGCGAGTTGGAGGATTTCTCGTTTCGCGTCATCGACCCGGAGACATACTATGACATCCGCAGGCGCGTCAGGAAAAAGATGCCCGAGAGCGAAAACGTGATAAAAAAGGGAATGGAGATACTGGGCGAGCGCTTGAAAGAGGAGGGGGTCGAATCTCTTATCAACGGCCGCCCAAAGCACTACTACAGCATTTACGAGAAGATGAACCGGAAAAATCTCTCGTTGGATCAGATATACGATCTGCTCGCTATGCGTGTGATCGTAAATACTCTTGCGGAATGCTATCAGGTCCTCGGCCTCGTCCACACCATATGGAAGCCCATCCCCGGTCAATTCGACGATTACATAGCCAACCCCAAGGGCAATATGTATCAATCCCTGCACACGACTGTCGTGGGCCCGAACGGAGACCCGCTGGAAGTTCAGATACGCACGTGGGAGATGCACCGCCTGGCTGAATATGGTATTGCCGCTCACTGGCAGTACAAAGAAAAAAGGAACAAGATCAGCGACTTGGACATAAAACTCTCATGGGTCCGTAAGGCGCTGGAGGGACAGAGCGAGTCGTCCGAGCCGTCGGAATTCCTGGACCATATCAAAACTGACGTTTTGACGACCGAGGTGTTCGTGTTCACTCCGCAGGGCAAGGTCATATCGGTGCCTAACGGCTCGACTCCGATAGATTTCGCCTATTCCGTCCACACGCAGGTCGGGCATAAGTGCGTAGGAGCGATGGTGAATGGGCGGATCGTGCCGATGGATTACGTCCTGCAAAACGGGGATATAGTGAGGATTCTGACTTCACCGCAGGGGAAGCCGTCCCGCGATTGGCTCAAGATAGCGAAGTCGAATCGTACTCGCAACAAGATAAGGGCGTACTTCAGGCAAATCGACAGGGCCGACAGGGAGGAGAAGATCGAGCGCGGCAAGGAACTCCTC
>JAISLO010000282.1 GCA_031290815.1 Synergistaceae bacterium
AAAAGTGTCGATATTTCCCCCCTCGGTTGGCCGAACAGGAGGCATTGCCACAGTTGCGAGGGATTCGCAATGTTTAAACGCGCCATAACCAATCGATGTCAAGCCAACGCAAGACGATAGATCCAGCCACTCCAAGCCAGCGCAGTAGATAAACACGTATTCTCCAAACGAGGTCAGTCCGGAGGGAAGGCTAGTCAGTGCCAGGCTCGTGCAGTAGTAAAACGCATTACCGCCAATCGAGGTTAGTCCGGAAGGAAGGCTCGTCAGTGCTAGGCTCGTGCAGGCGCGAAACGCATTACCGCCAATCGAGGTTAGTCCTGACGGAAGGCTCGTCAGCGCCAAGCTCGGGCAGAAGGAAAACGCAGAGTAGCTAATTGAGGTCAGTCCGGGTGGAAGGCTCGTCAGTGCCAAGTTCGTACACATAGAAAACGCATTGTTGCCAATCGAGGTCACTCCAGCCGGCAGGCTTGTCTGCGCCAAGCTCGTGCAGCCATAAAACGCATACTCGCCAATCGCAGTCACGTTGTTTGCTGTGAATGATGTAAGGAATGAATTATTTAACATTGCTTTATTAGGGATAGTCAGTTGTCCATTGTTAAATACAAGGGAGAAGTTATTGCCAGTCAGTGCTTTAAGGGTGTTCCATCCCTTTGTATTTATCTGGTCTGTACCGGTGACTTCAATAACTTCGTTCGGAGTGAGCGTAATTGTAGGTCCTCCATTTAGCGTCGCCACGTCAATGGTCAGCGCAAACAAGCAACCAGGAGAGATCAACGCCGAAAATATAAGAATGAGAAAAAAAACGATAAATTGGGAGAGAGATTTTAAACGTCTCATACCTGTCTGCCAGATTAATATTGTTTTTCTCGCTGAATGCCTCGCATCGGTAAAACACATTGTAATCATCTCCGTTAGAAAGTCGAAATAATAAATCCCTCTGTTGGATTCTATCACTGTGAAGGGTGATCTTCAATGTTTTTCGCGCTCTTGACTCTCCACCGTCTCCGCGTAGCTTGCCTCGTCGCTTGGGCGGGAGGGCCAGGCGTATTTATCGTCCGTTTTTGCGTGAATGCGCTGCATATAATACGCATTGCTCGGGAAAATCAATGAATAATCATGACATTTCACTTTTTTACCTTGTGTTGGCTTGTTTTTCCTATAAATTAGTATGCGGCTATTTTCTGTTAGAGGGAGGGGTGCGGATGTAGATCAGGCGTTAATAGTGTTTGGCGAGTTGTGGAGGAACAGCGTTTTTTGCTGAAGTGCATCGATAAAGATATGAAAGTAGGGTGGTTGAATTGAAGAGCGTTTGTAATAAAAGGTTTTTGTTCATTGCCGTCTTGGTGGCGGGAATCCTCGCCGCGGGCAGCGCAATGGGCGCCACAGTGCGGGAACTTACGGTAAGCGACAGCGCGTACCGCAGCGGCATCACGATTACTCCAGCCGTGCTGCCCCTCGATCTCTCGGTTGTGGCCTCGCCCGATCTGACGTCCAAGGACATCTCGGGAGTGACGGCGAAACTATCCTCGTCCGATACAGGGCTGGAAGTCACAGTATCTCAGACGACGGTGACGCTGAACTCGGCGGCGCTGAAGGATGGCAAGACGAATCTCACGATCATCGCGTCTGTCGATAATACAGCCCGCAGCATGGACATCCCGATAACCGTCAACGCTGCGGCAAAGCCGAAGCTCGATGAGATCGCAGAGGTGAGGATAACGCTGGACGAAACGACGCTGCCGCAGACCGTCGCCCTCAGCTCGACGCCAAAGGGCGCGGTCAACGCGACGGCCCTCGCTGGACCGGCTGGCAGCGCGAAGTTAGACGCATTGAGCTGCGCGTGGAAGGGGCTCAAGATCTCGGCAAGCGGCAGCAATATCACGGTATCGAAATATTCCAGCCCCGCCACCGCTGTCCCCGTCACGGGAACATTTCAGGTGTCGGCCGACATTACCGTCGGGACGACGGTGACGAACAACGTCGCGCAGTCGTTCAAAGTCACTCTCCTCCCAAAGAGCACGCCGACGATTCTGACGTTCCCGCCATTGAAGCTGACCGCTGGGGAAATCGTCAATAAAATCATCAGGGCAGGGACAACCGGCGGAACGATCGCTTTAAGCGGCGTCGTACCAGCGAGTTGGAACGGCCTCTCGCTCGCGGTGAGCGCGGACGTGATCAAGGTCTCGGGCATCCCCATCGAAGCCGGCAGCAGGAAGTTCACGATCACTGGCACATCGGGCGCGGCCAAGGCAACGGGCGAGCTCACGATCACAGTGGCGGCGGACCCGACAGCGCCGGCGCCGGTCAACGAGCTGGGCGCTCCCTCGGCATGGAAAAAGGAACGCGCTAACAACAACTACATCCTCGACATTCCCATAACGAAGAAGTTCATCGACCGTTTCGACTCGAATAAGGACGGCAAGCTGACAACCGTCGAATTGGCCGAAGTCCTGCCGGCAGTGACGGCCCCAAACGCATCTTTGACCGATGTGCAGTGGAGCGTAAGCGGGAACACCCTGTACATCGACCTCGAATTTGCGCCGAAAAAAGGCCATAATCACGATTGGTACAAAAACCTGTTCTTGAAGGATATAACCTTCATCGGCAGCAATAAAGCCGCGGCGCGTTACACCTTCGATGGCGGAATAGAGCTCGAAAAGATAGCCAACTCGCACAAGGGAGGCGGACGAAGCGGCGGTGGCGGCGGCTGCGACACAGGCGCTTCCGCTCTGGTCCTGTCACTTCTAGCGCCAGTAATCCTTCGCGCGCGCAAAAAACGCTGACGGCGTCTGAGCAAAACACATGGGGCAGAGAGAAAATCTCTGCCCCGTAATGTATCTTATGGCACTTCTCCGCGCTTTATTCGACAGCCGGTATTTCGGACCCGCCGGCAGGGAGGCATTCGAGCACAGGGCTATTTCCATCTTTTGAGGTTGATCTGTACATCGATCTGACGTATCATTTCGCAATGAACGGAGATGATGTACCTGTGCGAACGCAGACAGCCGGTAAAACTAAAACCGCGAAAGGCTCCCGCGTAGGGCTTCGCGTCCCTCCAGACCTCAAACGAGCATGGGAAAACGCGGCCATTTTAGGAATATGGGTATCCAGGAAGGATTTGGACGATGATAAAGGAAGCGCAGCCGTTTGAGAACCACTTCCGATATATATCCAGGAAATAATGATGATTGAGAGCGCGAAAAAACATGGTTTTTTAGAAGGAGAAATCATCGGAATGATTGGGCGGGCCTTCAATCGCAAGAGCAGTACGAAAGACCCTAATAAACACTTGCTCTATGCGTTTGATAAAAATGCGAATCTGGTGGAAATTGGATATGAGAGTGACGGGCAAACAGCCATCGTTTTTCATTGCATGAGGGTACACAACCCAAGGAAGGTGCGTAGCAGATGAAAAATGAAAATATATATGAAATAATGACGGATGAGTTATTTACGAATGGTGACCGCTCAGAGTTCGCGGATACCACGAATGAGCGAGAATTCCTCGCAATGAAAATCGCCGCGTTGAAACAGCAAAGACAGATTATCGATCTGGAAATCAAGGGTATGGAACAACTGTTAGACCTTTCGATAATCTGACGTATCATTTCGCAATGAACGGAGATGATGTACCTGTGCGAACGCAGACAGCCGGTAAAACTAAAACCGCGAAAGGCTCCCGCGTAGGGCTTCGCGTCCCTC
>JAISLO010000283.1 GCA_031290815.1 Synergistaceae bacterium
GCAGCGGCGGCAGTCGTCCTTCGCAAAAAGGACTGACCTGACTGAACAGCTCGAACACTAAGCAACTGTAGTCAATAGTTCCAATATGTAGTAAGCGCCCGCGCCCCTTGTATCTCAGGGGCGCGGGTGTTATGTTGGGAAGCGTGATTAATCCTCGCCCTTTCAAATGATATGCGATATAATATCCCTCAGCGAGGCCCCGGAGAAACACAGCGGGGCTCGGGAGGAAGCCCCCAACAACGCGCAATAAAGGGGGTGGAATCGTGAGCAAAAAGAAGCCGAAAAAGAAATCCAAAAAGAAAGGCCACCCACTGACATGGGCGGCTCTTTTGTGGAAAATCTTAAGGCTCCTTCTAAAACGGCCTTAACCAGGGTGTAAGTCCTGGTCGAGGACGAACTCGACCGGGCATCCCGTAACCGGGGCCTTGCTTATTATAACATAAACCGCTCAAAGGCAAACCCAAAATCTCAACTCTCTCAAATTCGGGCTTACGAGGGATGGATATACCATGTTGAACACAATAAAAAGAATCCAAAGTTTGACAAACGCAATCGGGAAAACGATTGAAGCAGGGGCGGCAGAATGAAATTCCTGCATTTATCCGACCTGCACATTGGGAAAAGCGTAAACGGTTTTTCAATGCTCGAAGAGCAGGTAAACGCTTTCCGGCAGGTTTACGATTACATCGATGCTGAACGTCCAGACGCAGTCTTGATCGCTGGCGATGTTTACGACCGTTCCGTGCCTGGCGTCGAGGCGGTGCGCGTTTTTGACGACTTCCTGACGGAACTCGTCAATAAGGATGTCGTCATTTTAATCGTCTCGGGCAATCACGACTCCCCCGAACGCATGAATTACGCCAGCCGATTGCTGACCGAAAAAAAGCTGTATATATGCGGCGCGTTCGACGGCCAGCCGCAAAAGGTCACGCTCACCGATGAATATGGAGAAGTTGATTTCTGGCTGCTGCCGTTCATAAAGCCCTTATCCGTGCGGGGCATGTTCGGCGAACGCGAGGCCGAAAGCTATACAGACGCTGTATCCGCCGCCTTGGGCGGAGCGGGCATAGATTACAACCGCCGCAACGTACTGGTCTCGCACCAGTTTTATACAAAGACGGGGATCGAGCCGATTCGTTCCGAATCGGAGTCCAACCCCGTGGGCGGACTTGACGCGGTCGACGCGGGCGTGATCGAGAGATTTGATTACGCCGCGCTCGGTCACCTGCACGGATCGCAAACTCTCGGCTCGGAGCATATTCGTTATGCGGGCTCACCTGTGAAATATTCGTTCTCAGAATGCCGCCAGAAGAAATCCGTCACTCTCATAGAGCTGAAGGCGAAGGGCGGCGTCAGCGTCACGGACTTGCCGCTTGCGCCAATTCACGATATGCGCGAGATAAAAGGCGAACTCCTGGCGCTGACCAGCAAGGAGATAGTCGAATCGGCGGACAAGGACGATTATCTGCGCGTAATTCTCACGGACGAGGGAGAAATCATAGACGCGTTCGGAAAAATTCGCAGCGTTTATCCTAATGTGATGGCTCTGCAAATTGAAAATTCGCATACAAGCATTGACCGTTCGGAGATCATCGCCGATTCCGAAGGCATTTCCGCTCTGTCGCCATACGAACTCTTCAGCGAGTTCTTCCTGCGCGTAAACGGAAGCACGCTCAGTGAATCTCAAATCGAAATAGTCAGAACTCTGCTGGAAACGGAGAACTCCCTATGAAACCTCTAAAACTCACAATGAGCGCGTTCGGCTCCTATGCGGGTACGGAGAATATCGACTTCACGAAGCTCGGCGCAAATGGATTATACCTTGTCACCGGTGAAACCGGCTCCGGTAAGACGACCATTTTTGACGCCATCAGCTATGCCCTGTTTGGCGAAACTAGCGGCAACGATCGCCTCGCAAATATGATGCACAGCGATTATGCAAACGTCAAGGATAAAACTTTTGTGGAACTCGAGTTTGTCGCAAGCGGAGCCCAATATAAAATCCGGCGCGAAATTGTGTTGCACATATCGCGAAAGACCGGGGAAGTAAGCCATACGACCGGGGTCGCGCTGACTCTTCCCGATGGTACCATCATTGACCGCGACCGTGATGTGAGAGCAAAGATAACCGAGGCTGTCGGTCTTGACCGCGATCAATTCGCTCAAATTATAATGATAGCGCAGAATGATTTTCTGCGTTTCCTGAAAAGCGACACCAAGGGCCGCGTTGAGATCCTGCGCCGTATATTTGGCACGGAAAAACTGCAAAAATTTCAAGACGACTTGAAGCTATTGGCTTCCGCAAAGAAAAATGAATACGACATCATAGTCGGCACTTTTACCGCGAACGACGTCGATGTGCACAATCGCGCGGCTGTGTTTGCCGAATGGGGAGCGCGGATCGGCGCATCGAAATCAGAACTCGCCGTTGCCGAGAGGACGATGAGCGAAAACGATGAATCCTTTGCCAGACTTACGGCCGACATAGCCACAGCCGAGATTCTCGCCAAGGCATTTGACGAGCTGACGACACAGCGGGCCAATCTGGTAAAACACCTCGGGCAAGCCGAAGAAATCACAGCATTGCGCGAACGTCAAAAACTCGGAGAGAAATCCCTGCGTCACGTCAAACCATTGGCCGATAAGTCATCCGAAGCTAAAACCGCCCACGGGAAAGCTGCCGAGGAGTTATCGGAAGCAATCGCCGCCGCCGAAACCGCGCAAACCTCCTTCGAGGCGGCTAAGAAATCCGTCTCCGAACTGCCTGACCTCGAAGCCGCGCAAGAGGCGCATACTGAGCTGTCTCGCCAAACCGATGAAGCCGCGAACAGGTTCAAGGCTATAACATCTCTCAAAGCTGATTCAGACGTCATAGCCGGAAAGAAAAAATTACTTGATGAGATAAAGCGGGAGTTATCCGAACTGGAGACAGCTATCGCCGCTCTGCCGTCCCTGAGCGAGGCGCAGGAAGAACTTACCAGGCTGAATAACAGCCTCGCCTCCGAACTGGAGAGGCTCGACACTGTTGAAAAGCTGTCCGGCGGCTTTGCGGAGATAACGTCCAAGCGCAAAGCGCTGACCGCCCAGCAAGCGGAATTTGAGAAACTTAACGATGAATTTAAGTTGAAAGACACAAAATACAGAGCATTATATGACCGGTTTCTAAGCGGCCAGGCGGGCATTTTGGCCCGAACCCTCGCCGACGGCGAACCCTGCCCCGTCTGCGGTTCGAGGGAACATCCCGCCCCTGCGGCTGCGGCGGATGAGGATATAAGTGAGAGCAAACTCAAAAAATTGAACGCCGACGCTGAGATGGCAAAGGCGGCGCTCGAGGATTGCGGCACAAAATGTGCCGCGGCCCGCGCTGAAATCGTTACGCTTGCGAGCAGATTCAATGAAGACGCTGAGAGCATTATCCCTGATTTCAGAGCCGATGACGCCGGTTCAATGCTTTCAGCGGCAAGGACTGAACTGCACGGCCTGGTCGATTCTCTGACGACAAGTGCGGCAAATGCTCAAAGGTCATTTGACGAGCTGAAGGACACCACTGAAAAGAAGATTTCCCGGCGTGACAAGCTCAAGCCTGAATCTGGCGAGCTAAGCGCTGAGATTGCGACGTTGACTGAGCGTTTCATAAGAGAACTCGGAGAGCACATTCCAGGTGTAACGTATGATACCGCTGGTTCGGAGCTGTCCGGGCTGCTTGAGGCGGCTGAAGAGCTCTCATCGAATTTGTCCGCGCGGCAGGCTGAGAGCAAAAAGTCTCTCGCAAAACTCAAATCGGACTCAGATGCGGCGAAGAAAGCGCTCGCGGACAGCGATAAAACCCTTGAAGCGGCAAATGCCCTCGCCAGCGAACGCAGACAGCGTGAGGCCATCCTGATGAACCAGAGAAATGATGCGCTTGCCGCATTTGAATCCTCACTTCGCGAAAACGACTTTTCCGACGAGTCCGCCTATTCTGCCGCGCTCGTCTCAGAAAATGAATTGTCGGAATGGGCGAAGGAAATCGCAAAATATGAAGAAACCGGCAAGCAGGTTGGTCGCGATATTAAACGCCTGGAATCGGAAACCGCCGGCAAAAGCCGCCCTGATTTAGAAAAGCTGGACGGCGAAGTCAATGCTGTTAAGGCTGTGGGAGCGGAACTGACCGCAAAACGCGATGCCCTTATAGCCCAAATCAACGAGACAACCCGCAAGCTGAATATCCTCAGGGATGCGGCGCAAAGTCTCGCCAAGGCTGAAAAGGAGTATCTGGACGTTGGCAGCCTTTCAATCGCCGCAAACGGCAAACTGAACTTCGAAACCTACGCGCAGACGGCGTATTTTGAACGCGTACTGGCTGCGGCAAACAAGCGGCTGAAGCTCATGAGCCAGAGTCGTTATACACTGTTGCGCAAGGCGGATTCAAGCGACAGGCGCAAGTCCACGGGGCTTGAACTTGAAATCCTCGACAGCTTTACCGGAAAGGCGCGTTCCGCGAACAGCCTTTCCGGCGGTGAGTCGTTCATGGCGTCGCTGTCGTTGGCCCTCGGCCTGTCGGACGTAGTACAGCACAGCGCCGGAGGCGTTCACCTCGATGCGATGTTCATTGACGAGGGCTTCGGCTCGCTCGATGCCGACACTCTCGACCTGGCAGTACGAACGCTAGCGGAGATGGCGGGAACGAACCGCATAATCGGCATTATCTCCCATGTTGCGGAACTGCGCGAACGTATAGACACTCAAATAAGAGTCGAGAAAACACAAAAGGGAAGCAAGATTTCACTCGCGGTATAGATGATTACGCACGGACACTACCGCTTTGAAACACGGGAAGACCATATCAGGCGAACCAGGCGGTTTTATGGGGAAAAAATACAGGACAAACGCATCAGACGCCGCAGGGCATTGCTGTTACCATACGTTAAGCGGTTCTGATGCGTTCGCCCTGAAAAAACATTATGAACGCGCAAAAACAGTTTAAATCGACAACAGTGGTTCCGCTGTTTCTCAAGACCAGCGCAGTTACTGTTTGAACGTCTTATTCTTTTTATTCTTCCTCGTCGGCGACCTTCTCCGCCGCGTCTATCACCTTTTTGGCGATGTCCGGCGGGACTTCCTCGTAATGGGAGGATTCCATGGAGAAGGTTCCCCTGCCTGACGTCAGCGAGCGAAGTATTATGGCGTAGCGGAAAAGCTCCGCCTGCGGACACTGAGCTCTCACAACCTGCAGCCTGCCCTCCGGGTCGATGCCCAGGATTCTGCCCCTTCTGCTGTTCAAGTCTCCCATTACGTCGCCTACGGCATCCTCCGGAACGGTCACGAAGATGTTCATGATAGGCTCGATGAGTATCGGCGACGCGTCCGCAAACGCCTTCTTGAAGGCCATGGACGCCGCTATTTTAAACGCCATCTCCGAACTGTCCACATCATGGTATGAACCGTCGAATATGGCGCAGTTGAAGTCGACGGCCGGATATCCGGCTATGACACCTTTTTGAGCGGCCTCGCGCAGGCCCTTCTCGGAGGCGGGGATGAAGTTCTTCGGCACGACGCCGCCGACCACTTTATCCTCGAAGGTTATTCCGCTCCCTCGCTCTCTCGGGGAGAGTTCGAAGTGTACGTCGCCGTACTGCCCTCTGCCGCCGGTCTGTTTTTTGTATTTTCCCTGGGCCTTTGCGGTCTTCTTTATCGTCTCCCTGTAAGCTACCTTAGGCACCTTCGTATCGAGATCGACCTTGTAGCGGTCCTTGATACGGGACAGCGCAACGTCTAGGTGCATGTCGCCCATGCCGGAGAGTATGGAGTCGCCGGTGTCCTGATACTTGGCGAACTTGAGTGTCATGTCCTCCTCCAGGATCTTCCTCACGGCATTGCCGAGCTTGTCCTCGTCCGCCCTGCTCTTGGGGAATATGGCCAGGCTGTAGACGGGCTTGGGCAGCTTTATCGGAGGAAAGCGATTGTCCTGGCCCTTAACGGACAGGGTATCGGCGACGGTTGTGCTGTCGAGCTTAGGTATCGCTGCTATGTCCCCGACGATTATCTCCTTAGAATCCGTGCCCTCCTTGCCCCTCATCACGCGGAACGAGCTGATCCTCTCCTCGACGCCCTTTGTCACGTTGTATATCATTTGATCGGAGCGGAGCTGGCCGGAGAAGGCCCTTATGAACGAGAGCTTCCCGACATACGGATCGACCATGACCTTGAAGCAGAGTGACATGAACGGGGCGTTTATATCCGGTGCTATTTCGATGACCTCGTCCGCGTCTCCCTTCACGGCATTGCGCGGCGGCATGTCGAGCGGAGACGGAAAATAACGGCAGATCGCGTCCAAAATCTGGACGACTCCGATGTTTGGCAGGCTGGCGGCCGGTATGACCGGAAATACCATGCGGGATATCACGGCCTTCCTGAGCGCAGTCTCCAACTCCTCTTCGGAGAGGGTCTCCCCGTCGAGATAGCGCATCATCAGGTCGTCGTCCGCTTCAACGATTCGCTCGATCAACTCGTCGCGCGCCGCGCTGACCGCGTCGGCCATCTCCGCCGGGACGTCCCCTTCGGCGAAGTCCTTTGTACCGTCGCCCTTGTAGGTATATGATCTGCCGGTCAGGACATTGACGAGCCCCTTGAAGGATGCTTCCCCTCCGATCGGCAGGTACAGCGGGAGCGCCTTGTTCGTGAGCCCCCCCTGAATGTCGCTCACTGCGTTCTCGAAGTTAGCGTGTTCCTTGTCCATCCTGCTTATATAGAACATCGTGGCGACTTTGAACTCCTCCGAGAACTCCCAAACCTTGCGAGTCTGCACCTCAACGCCGGACGACGCGTTCACGGCCACGATCGCGGCGTCGACGACCCTCATCGCGGCTCGCTGTTCGAAGTAGAAGTCCGAAAAACCAGGGGTATCCAGAAGGTGTATCGTGCGTCCCTTGTAAGAGAACGAGGAAAGTGAGCTGTTTATCGAGATGGAGCGCTTCTGCTCCTCCGGGTCGAAGTCTGAAACTGTGTTCTTATCATCGACCTTTCCCATCCTCGTGATGACACCGCTGTCAAACAGCATGGCCTCCGTAAGCGACGTCTTTCCCGCGCCTCCGTGCGACACGAGCGCCAGTGTGCGAATATCCTCCGGTTTCCGATTCCCCATGTACCCCATTCCTCCTCAAAAACTGTATGTAAAGACATTTGATCTATTTTACATTTTAACACAAGACGACGGTCAGCTGCAGATGAATGAACGATGGATCGCAAGACGGCAGAGCTTTTTTACATGAACGAGTATATCGGGTGGCACTTGTTTTTTCAAGGAAACGCCGATCAAATCGACAAAATAAAACTCATCCGTTTTGGAATGCGGACTTCATCAGCCTCCGTCCCGTGACGCTAAAACGTCTCCCGCGATCTCCTCCGCGCGCTCTGCGGAGAGCGACGTCTCCGCCGCGAGGAATTTGATATCCTCATCGCCTGGCATCGCGCCGAAATTTTCCACTGCGTGCCTGATGAACGACACTCGCAGGGAGTCCGTTTCGATATCGCGCGCCTTGAGCAGCGCGGGGTTCTCCGGCAGGATGATGTTCTTGCCTGGAACCTCGTCCTTGGGGTCTCCAAAGCGGATTTCGACGCCGTTCCGGCGCGCGAATGACATCTGCGGCTGCACGTGCTTCCCCGCTCCGGTGTACTCCGTCTCCTGCGCCACGATAATCTGTCCGGCGTCCATCTCCTGCGCCAGAGAGAAGGCCGCCGCAAGGGACGTGTTGCCTGCCGGGCCGCGCTCCAAACCCTCCAGGTTCGCCAGAAGCTCGGTCATGCAGAAGACGTCGCCCTGACTCACGATGACGTACCTGTCCAGGTACCTCAGCGGACGCGCGCCGCTGCGCGGCACGTCGCTGCGATCGGGGTTCGTGGCGAATGGGATGCCGAAACCCGTGTGGCCCGTGGTGAAGCTCTTCTTGTTGAACGCCGTGTCGGAGGCCATGTGCAGGCCGGCCAGATTGACGGACGCCGCAACCACCGAGGCGTAACAGCCAGCCTTTCTGAGCCCCCTGGCCGTTCCGGTCAGGTTGCCCCCTCCGGCGTTGGTGCAAACTACCACATCGGGATGCCGGCCCGTCCGGCGCAGCATCTGCTCCGCAAGTTCATATCCAAGGGTCTCGACTCCGATTATGCCGAACGGCGAATAGAGCGACGCGCTGAAATAGCCGGTCTCCTCCAGCAGTCGCAGGCTGAGGTAGAACAACTCAGGCCCGACGGTCGTCTGCAGCACCTCGGCACCGTACGCCTCGCACTTGCGCGCCTTTTCGATGATCTCCGGCTGGCCGGTCATCCGGCTGTCGTATGTCTCCTGCACCACGATGCATTTGATGCCCCTGATGGCCGCCTGGCTCGCCACCGCCGCCCCGTAGTTGCCGCTCGTTGCCGCTATCACACCCGGATAACCGGCTTTCTTGGCTTGATAGACTGCCATAGCGGCCCTGCGGTCCTTGAAGCTGCCAGAGGGGTTGGCCGCCTCGTCCTTTATGAAGATGCGAGCGCCCTTGCCTGACGGGGCGCACTTCCGCGCTAGAGCGGTCAGGTTGCGCAGCTCGATGACGGGTGTGCCGCCCACGGAAACCTCGCTTTGAACCGCGCGCACCTCATCCAGCCCATAGCCCGTGCTCTCCATGATGCCCTCGTAGTCGAAGGCTATGCCGCCGCTCTCGAATTTTTCAAAGTCAAGGCCCGCCGCCGCCTTGATTATCTCATTTTTGCGGCTCATCACCGCGTTGTAGCTCATATCCCCGCTCATGAGAGGCCGTCTTTCAGCAGCATGGCCCTGGCGTCGTCGCCCACGCGCAGGAGCTCAGGGACGAACTTGCCGTAGTCGAGCTCGTACTGCGGACACGCTTCCTCCAGCACGCCGGATTCAAATCGGCCGGTGCGGGTCAGCACGGTGACCTCCTCGCCAAGATCAGCGTCCCGCTGCAGGAAGCCCTTGCCCCACATCACGAATGGGACAATCCTGGTTTCGTCGGGGATGCGGCCGTCGCGCTGCCCGGCCTCCAGAATCACCCTCCTGACGCGAACGAACGTGCCCTTTTTGATCTTGTCCGCCATTTTTTAACTGACCACCTTTTTCTCTGGGTTTATGAGCGCATTGCAAAGCCGATGTGACCGGCCGAACTGTCGAACTGTCATCCGGCCGATTCTTCCAGTCTGTCCTTGATGGCCTCGTACTCCAGGTTGTCGACCTGCCCTCTCAGCCATGTCACCAAATCGGCGCCATGCTTATATTTGTAACGTTCCAGTTCCGTCAGCGCCTCCTCCATCTCATCGACGAGGAATTTTCTGCTCGCGCCCAGTATCTTCTTGAGCAACACCTCGTCGGGCGACCGCTTCACCGGTTTTTCGGCATCCTGCGCGTGAATGTCCGCCAACAGTTCATTTAGATCCGCCAGGAGCTTCTCGGTGTTTTCTATCAGCGACGCGTTGTTCGCCATAACCATCTCGAAATCCCCGGACTTGGCGGCGTGCTCCAGGATCTCAGCCCCCCTGGCGACGGTCATCGCGAAAATCCCGTAACTCGACCCCTTGAGGCCGTGTACTGTCACGGCGTAATCCTTCAGGGTTTCCAGCGTAACTTCCCTCATTTTATCGAGCAGGGCCGGGGTATGGAGGCAATAAGTGCGGAGGATTTCGATGTAGGATCCCTCGTCATAGAAGCGTTTTTTGTATGCCGACATGTCTATGCCCTCTATGTACCTGCCGTTCAGGATGCCGTTCGTGCGCGGCGCTTCGGTGTACTCGGTCTGTTGACGTTTTTCCATCGGGATCCAGGCGGACATTACCTCTCTCAGCCTCGACGGTTCAATCGGTTTGGTGAGGTAGTCGTTGAAGCCGTTTTCGAGAAACATCTCCTTCATCCCGGTCATCGCGTTCGCGGTAAACGCGACGAGCGGTATTTTGGAGAAGTATTCTCCCGGCAGCAGGCGAATGGCCGCGGCAGTCTCTATGCCGTCCATGTCCGGCATCATGTGATCTATGAGCGCGAGGTCATAATGGTGCTTCTGAATCAACACGAGCGCTTCGGCCCCAGAGCCGCAGCAGTCCGTCTTTATCTTATAAGGCGCCAGCAGTCCGCTCACGACCTTCAGGTTCGTCACAATGTCGTCTACGATCAATATCCGAGCGGTTGGGGCCGAGAAATCTATGCTGACGCCGCAGCCTTCGCAGAACCCCCTGGCGGAACCATCCTCGTTCAGCACATCGGCTATTGCGGCGCTGTATACCGGCATTGTGAGGGTCCGAACATTCTCGGTCAAAGGCGCCCCGCCAAACTCCGACAGCAGGACGAAAGTCGTATCGGAGGCAGACGCCGCAATGCGCTTCTCAATATCACCGCAGGCATGTTGGGAGGCAAAGGCAAACCTGTACGTCCCAGTCTCCAGTTCCCTGTTGAATTCGTCCTGGTCGTCCGTGACCTTATAGCGGACCCCAAGGTCATTGAGGGAACGAGCGATCGAATCGGCGCAGACCAGGCGTCTTTCATACACCAAAACGCTCTTTTCCCGAGTGCCGCGCACAGAGGCCAACGGAGTTTCATCCGCTATCTTCTGAGGTATGGTCGCCGTAAACGTGCTGCCAACTCCGTACACGCTCTCGGCTTTGATGTTTCCGCCCATCAGCCGGCAGAGGTTTTGCGCTATGGAGAGCCCAAGGCCGATCCCCTCGAACACGCTGTTCTTGTAGGCGTCTATCTGGGTAAAATCTATGAAGAGCTTTTCCATATCCTCTTCCTTGATGCCTATTCCTGTGTCTGAGATCGCAAACCTGATGACGGCGTCCTCCGCCTCCCTCGTCTCGGCATCTATCGAAAACGCGATGTGTCCGGAGCTGGTATATTCCGCGGCATTCGTGAGCAGGTTCAGGAGAACCTGCCGGACTCGAAACTCGTCGCCGATCAGCTTGCAGGGGAGGGAAGCGTCGGCGTTCACGACGAATTGAACCGGCTTTTCCATCACCAGCATACGAACGATGCTGATTACATCGTTCACGAGAGAGGACAGGGAATACTCCGAGGGGATGATCTCCATCTTGCCGGATTCAATCTTAGAGAAATCCAGGATGTCGTTGATGATGGTGAGCAGGCTGTCTCCTGCCTGTTTGATCCCCATGACGTCCTCCCTGGCGCTCCGAGGCACGTCTTGCCGGAGCAGCAGCTCGGCCATCCCCATGATGGCGTTCAGTGGAGTTCGTATCTCATGGCTCATGCGAGAGAGGAAGTAGGATTTGGCTCTGGCGGACTGCTCTGCGAGCTCTCTTGCGCGCTCCGCCTCGAACTTCGCCCGCGTTATCTCCGTCGTGTCGTAGAAGAGGAGCATTGCTCCGTCGGTCGTTCCGGATTCCTCGATCATCGGAATGGCATGGATGACATAGTGCCTGACATTTCCCTTCAGCCCGAAGTCGATGTCATGGTCCATTTCAACCGATTTCTTTTCCTTGAGGACGGCAAAAAACATATCGTCGAGGAACCTCAGAAATTCCACGTCCACGATGGGCGAGAGCAGTTCGCGGTAGGACTTCCCCTTGATCATGCCAAACGCCGATACCTCGACGCTCCGCATGTAGGAGTCGCTCGCCAGCACCAGCCGCCCGTCGCTGTCGAAGAACAGTATGATATCGGGGCAGTTTGCGAGGAGCAGATCCATGTATTTTTCCAGCCTGTATTTTTCGGCAGAGATGACCCGGCTCAGATTGTCCCTGGACTCAGAGATTATTCTGTTCCGCTCGTTTATGTTCCTCTCATGACAAAGCTCGCGCATCAGCCTCTTGTTCTCGGTGCGCAGTTTTGTATTCTCACTTACCAGATCATCGATGTCAGACGTCAATCCAACTGCCACGAGGCTCACTTCCCGGTGAATTAATTTGGGAAATACTGATTTAAAGTGTACAGATCACAAACGTATTGTTGTGATTTCTATTCGTCGTCGATTCGCCGCCGCCGTCTATCGCATAGACAGGGCATAGCTCGCCCCCCGAGTAGGAGAAAAGGTATGGAATCCCGGTCACATCCATAAAACGCCTGACCTCGTCGATCTCTCCGTCTGGGTTGTAACCAAGATAAAAATACCTGCCGATGCAGGAGCACATGATGGCGCAGTTGAAATCTCCGGAGGCAATGACGTCCTCCAGTGTGGCCACGGCAGTCGCTATCACTTCCTTCTCGTCCAAAAAACCGACCGACAGCGTTGAGCCCGTTGGAATATCCCCTCCGCATACCGCATAGCCCTCGGGCGTTTGAGCGAAGACCGCGCGGAGAATCGGTGTCGTGCCATCATTATAATCGACGATAAACGGGAAGGAGTTGATACCTATTATCGATCCGTCATCACCCTTTTTAAGGCCCAGAGACAACAGGAAATCAACGACCGGCCTGCCGTTGACCTCCTGAAGATGATTGCCGGAAGAAGCTGTTACGACGCCTTTTTCCCTGTAGATCTTCTCCGGAAAGACATGGCTGGAGAAAAACCTCGGGGTTATGCCGCCCGAGACGAGGACAAACGCGTAGCGGTCCAAGTATGCCTCGCCGTTGCAAATGACCTGTGACTCGCGGTAGTCGCTGTTATGATCGACCGATAACATCCCAAAATTCGGAACCCCTCCAGAGATCCTGGTGAACGTCTCCACGTAGAAATCACTGCTCACGTTCATCAGGAGAGGGACAAAACTCAGCATGAGAGACGGCCGGCGGCCGAGTTTCGCCGACGCCGACTCATACGCCTCGCGCAATACATTCTCGTCATTTGATAAAATCGGCTCGGTCAGGCCTATCTCGAACGAGACGTCGTCGCCGGTCAGGACGAGGACTGTCATCAGCATATTGCCCACCGACCCCGGAGTGGCGTTGCTCAGCGTGGTGCTTCCAACTATTCCGAAGGGCAGCGCGTCACAAACAGCCTTCAGGGTGCCCGATTCTATGAAATGGCTGTAGCATGTTACGATGCCAATGCTGTTTTCAAGAAGGCCGCCCTTGAGTTCAAGCTGCTCCATGATGCCGGAAACCGCCGCATCAACATCATCTATCTCGCTCGTATACGCGGTCATCGCCCTTAAAATGACAACCCTCTCCCCTCATTCTCGTGTCGTTTCAATTCCTCCGAGGCCATTCAATGCGGCTATATCTATGCTGATCGCGTGTTTGTCCCTCGATCTCGTTATCTCCTGTTTCAGCAGGTGACGCCTGAGCCTTTCGGCGGCCTCTGGGGCGGCTTCATTCCAGGAGAGCTGCCTTGGCGGCCTCCTGGACGTAATTTCTATCAGGTATATCTTGTTATCGGATTCGATGGGAGGTATGATCCCTATGGCATCGTTAGAGAAAAAAGCGTCGTCGAATTTACCACTTGAAAATCCCCGTTCTATCCACTCCGACTCCGTGAGCCCCGGAGAATCCAGGGGAAGTTTTCCCCTCTCGGCTATGGCGAGCAGGCCGTCCCCAGACACCGCGCCGGACGCGAGCGCGATGGCGTCAGAGCCGGTATCGATCTCGATGTATTTCATCTTGACCGCCTCGGCCTGGACGAACTCCTCCGGATGATCGTCAAAATATTTTCGAGCCGCCCCCTCGCTCGTATCCCAGCCCTTGCTGGCGTCGGCGAGGTAAAGCCCCGCCAGGGACTGGATCTCCTGCCATCTCAACATGCTGGCGGCCGCAGGGTCCTTGTCGAGGCCCCTGCTCTTCGCCTCGATCGACAGCACCAGCTCGTCGGTCAGCCTGTCAATCAGATCGATCCTCGCCCGTTCGTCCATCTGCAGCAAGGCCATCCCCGTTCTCAGGCCGTCGCCGTCGTCGCCGGCGCTGACTGAGATGGTGAAGATCACGTCTCGTTCGGTGATGTGCTCTCCGTCGACCGCGGCGATATTTCTTTCGTCCAAATTCGCGGCAAGCGCGGAACTGCCCCATATAAAGGAGAAAAAAAACAGTGAGGCAGCAACAGCCGCGATTCCAGCGCGTTTCATGCCATGTGAGGTTCCTTCTCGAAACGGAGTTCCAATGATTCGTCTCCAGCGGTTCCCAGCCCGGGGTTGATCGGACTGGTGGCGAGTGAAACGTGATCCCCGGACGACAGCGCGCCCTCCAGGATCATATCCGCCAGTTTGTCCTCGACCATCCGCTGGATCGCCCTGCGGAGAGGGCGCGCGCCGTATTTTGGGTCAAAACCCTTGGCCAGGAGAAGTTCGCACGCCTCCTCCTTGATGGAGAGCTCGACGTCCTGATCGGCGGCTCGCCTGACCACGTCGCGGAGCATTACCTCGGTAATGCGCAGCAGTTCAGGCTTGTCGAGGGGTTTGAACACGACTATGTCGTCAATCCTGTTGAGGAATTCCGGACGGAAGATCTTCTTGACCGAATCCAGGATGACCCCCTTCATGCGCTTCCAATCGCGGTTCGAGCCGTCGGGCGAGCCCTGATCCAGCCCAAAACCCAGGGACTGCCCCGTTACTATGATCTCGGCTCCGACGTTGCTCGACATTATTATCACGGAGTTCTTGAAGTC
>JAISLO010000284.1 GCA_031290815.1 Synergistaceae bacterium
CATGGATCACATGATGCCCGGAATGGACGGCATAGAGGCATCGGAGAAGATCCGCGCGCTCGGCGGCTGGAACGGGCGGGTTCCCATAGTAGCTCTGACGGCAAACGCCATAGTCGGCATGATGGACACATTTCTCAGTCACGGGATGAGTGACTTCATAAGCAAGCCGATCGAGATCGACAAGCTGAATCAAGTCCTCTTGAAATGGCTCCCCGAGGGTAAAATAGCGACATCAACCAACGCTTCGAGGGCCGCCGAGGACATAAGCGGCTTGTTTGAAAAATCGAGTTAACGCTCCGCCAGAAAATTCCCCGCGCGAAACAGTCTCTCAGCCGCACAAACCCTCTTATCGCGAACGCGTTCTTCAGTCAGCGCGACACACCTGCCGCGGGCACATCCGTCGAGCAAATGACCCCAGCCGTCGATGCTTGGCCGGGGTCATTTTGTGGTCTTGGAGCGCTTCAAGCCACGATGTTGATATTCTGTCCGATGCCCGATTTTCCGAGCAACTTGTTCACAAGGTCCATCTGCAAATCAGAGGTCGTGTTGAGAACCTTTGCCATGACAGCAGTGCCGATTCTGACGTTTGTCGCGGCCTGCTGCGATTCGTTGATGCTGCTAAGCAAACTCATATCCATTCCGGGCATCACCTCCCTCAGCGCTCCATAAATTATATATCGGACGGAATCTTCCCTTTCTTTAAGGGTCCGAGACAACTTGACCGGGGTTTATAAATCTTCACCCTTGGGCTCGGTCGGCATTCTCCCGATCTGTCTCGCGCTTCAGAAACGGTTTTATCAAGTCTATCGGGATCGGGAAGATCGTGGTCGAGTTCTTGTCCACGGATATCTCCCTGAGGGTTTGCAGATAACGAAGTTGAAGCGTCATGGGCGAGCGCTCCATCGTCTCGGACGCCTGAGTCAATTTCTCGGCCGCCTGCAGCTCTCCCTCCGCCGCGATGATCTTGGCGCGGCGCTCGCGCTCGGCCTCGGCCTGGCGCGCCATTGCCCGCTTCATCCCCTCCGGAAGCTCCAGTTCCTTCACCTCGACGGCGCTGACCTTGATGCCCCACGGATCCGTCCTATCGTCGATTATCTGCTGCAGTTCGATGTTTATCTTATCGCGGGCCGACAGGACTTCGTCGAGCTCGGCCCGGCCTATCACGGACCTGAGAGTCGTCTGGGAGAGCTGGCTGGTCGCCAGTATGTAGTCCTCGACCTCGACCATCGACCTGGCCGGTTCGAGCACCCTGAAGTAGACGACCGCGTTCACCTTGATCGGAACGTTATCCCTGGTTATGACCTCCTGCACCGGCACGTCCAGCGTCACAACCCTGAGGTCCACTCGCAGAACGCGGTCGATCATCGGGATCACGTAGACGATTCCCGGCCCTGAGGAACCCCACAGCCGGCCGAGGCGAAATATGACGAGCCTCTGATACTCAGGGACGATGTTGACACCGGCCACCAAAAGTACGATGAGGAGCACCGCTCCAACCAATACCGAAATAGGAATACCTGCCATTTACAAAACCTCCAGCTTTACAAAATTTTTCGTTCAAGACGAACGGGAACGGCGTTTGAAGTCAAATCAGCCCTCCAAGCTCTTCTTGACCGGCTTCACAAACAACGTCATGGAGTCGACATCCACCACCTCGACCTCGTCCCCCGGAAAGAGCATGAGATAACTTTCTATGGGCTCGACCCTCCAATACTCTCCGTGTATCAACACCATAAGGTCCTTGCCGCCGGCCTCCAATATTTTAGCCCTCTCGCCCTTCATACCTTCGACGCCCGAGACGGGTCTCCGGCTAAGCGCCTTCGACGCCAGAAACACGATTATCAGGAAGATGACGCCCTTCGTGATCGTCACGGCTATCACGAGGTCGGAGGACACGCGCAGGAGCTCGCCGCCGGGCGCGTCGTACAGCATGAGACCTCCTAGCAGCGCCGCGCCGATGCCGAACGCCGCAAACACACCCACGCCCCCAACGAGGAGATCCGCTACGATCGCCACTATGCCGCCGGCCAAAAGCGCCAAGCCCGTCATGTTCACCGGAAGAACGCGAAGACCGTAAGCGGCCGCAAGCAGAAGCACAGCACCGCACGAGCCCATCAGATAGCCCCCTGGGATCCTCATCTCCATGATTAGGAGAAACACGCCGGCGAGCAGCGCGAAATAAGCGATCTCCGGGTTTGAGATGATTCCCAGCGCCCGGAGCCTCGCCGACATTTCGATGCGGGCAGTCTCGTGATCATCGAGCGAGATCTCGAACAATCTGCCGCCCACCTCCACCAGACGGCCATCCAGGGCATTCAGGAGGCCGCTCTCGTCGCCAGCTATCAGGTCTATGACTTCGAGATCGAGCGCCTCGCGCGCCGTCAGCGAGACGCTCTCCTTGACCATGGATTCGGCGGCCTCGACGTTTCGCCCTCTCTCCTCGGCAAAGGAGCGCATCTTTGCCGTGAGATCGTTGGTGATCTTCCGGTCCATCTCGGAGCCGCCTTTGTCCTCGTCGCCCACCCGCACCGGATGAGCCGCGCCCACGTTTGTCTCGGGCGCCATGGCTGCGACGTGGGCGGCCTGCAGGATGAACGCTCCTGCGGAGGCGGCCCTGGCGCCGGCCGGGGCGACCCACACCACGACCGGGAAATCGGCATCCGATATCATCGACATTATCTTAGACATCGAATCGACCAGCCCGCCAGGAGTGTCGAGCTTGATCACGAGCAGGGCGTTCTTCGACTTCTCCGCCACGCTGAAGACGTTTCTCACGTGCTCCTCCATCGAAACCCCGATCACACCGTCGATATCGGCAATGAAAACCGTGACTCGCCCTTTGTTTTTCAGTATCGTCCGGGGCTCCTCGGATGACTGATTAGGGATGTCCGGAGACGTATCCCCTTCGTTAGGATCTCCTCCAGCAGCCGCCGTTATCAACAGAAGCGACAGACAGACGGCCAGGGCTTGAATGGCCATGCGGCGCAGAGACCGGAATGAATTTGGCGCAAAGATTTTTTTCCTCATTTTATTATCTCCAGCATTTCAGATACGGCGCCGACCCCGACTACGTCGAGATCAGTCGACTCTGGCACGTTGAACGAACTCACCACCGCGCGTTTAAAGCCCAATCTGGCCGCCTCCTTCATCCTCAGACGGGCCCGTGACGCCGGCCGGATCTCCCCGGCCAGCCCGACCTCGCCGATAAAACACATGTCCTGGGACACCGGGAGGTCCCGCAGAGACGAGGCGAGCGCGGCGCATATCGAGAGGTCCGAAGCCGGATCCTGAACATCGAGTCCGCCGGCGACGTTTAAATACACGTCGCAGCTCCTCGAAAATATGCCGCA
>JAISLO010000285.1 GCA_031290815.1 Synergistaceae bacterium
ATCCCGCAGGTGGTTCCTGCCCAGATACGCGTCGATTACAAGTTCGTTTGACTGGATTTCTAAAGGAGTTCCCACAGCGATGACCTTTCCGTACTCAAGCACGATAATCCTTTCGGAGATTTCCATGATCATCTTCATATTGTGCTCTACGAGGATGACCGTGATTCCACCATTCGCGAGTTCTGTGATCTTTTCGCCCAGTTTTTGCGTATCGCGTATGGTAAGTCCGGCGGCAGGTTCGTCCATCACGATCATTTTTGGCTTTGAAACGATTGCGCGCGCCAGCTCGACCAGTTTCGCGTCGCCGAAACTCAGGGATTCAACCGCCCGACCGGCCAAATGCGCAAGACCAAACGTGTCAAGCGCTTCTTTTGCTTCGGAAAGCAGTTTCCGCCCGTCTTTATCCGACGCAAAAGAGAACATGCATCCAGGCAGCCCGTTGCGGTTTTTGCTGTACAGCCCAAGATACACGTTTTGCAGTACGGAAAGCCCCGTGAACAATTTCAGGTTTTGAAACGTTCGTGAGATTCCGAGTTTCGCCCGCTTATGAGGCGGCAATCTTGTAATGTCGGTTTCGTCAAACAAGACCTTGCCAGCATCCGGCTTCGTGAATCCTGAAATAATATTCGCAAGGGTGCTTTTTCCCGCGCCGTTAGGTCCTATAATAGCGGTTACCCCTTCCGGTATCGCCGTGATGTCCACACCCGAGAGGGCAGTGACGCCTCCAAATGTCTTGGTGATGCCTCTAATCTCGAAAACTGTGGTCATGAGGCCGGATCTTCCTTTTCCTGGCGTTGTGCCATGTATGTTCCAAGTGTGCCGATGATTCCACCCGGGAAACGCAGCACGATGAGAATAAACACGCTTCCCAGAATCAGGGGCTTCAGATCCGGATAGACCGCCAGCAATTCGTCGGCTACCGTCAGCAACAATGCGCCGATGACCGGGCCCCATTGTGTGCCGCCGCCGCCGAGCACTATCGCGATAATCATCAGGACGGTCGGGAAAAACGCGAAGGTTTCCGGCGTAATAAATCTTGATTGGAACGTCTGAAATCCGCCTGCGAACCCTGCGAATACGCCGCTTACGACGAACGCGGACAATTTTAGCCGGAAAGCGTCTATGCCGACTGAGGCGGCACCGTCTTCCGATACGCTGAGCGCCCGTAACGCAAATCCCATATGAGACCTGGAAAGATTGTTAATGCACAGTAATCCGAGAAGCGCGAAACAAGCGATTACGAGATAGATTTCCTTCAGGGAAAAAGGGTGTCCCGCCAGAGAAAAAGCAGGAATACCCATGAGCCCGTTCGGTCCGCCCGTAATGTTTCTCGCCGCTCCGAATACAAGATATAACACCATTCCGGCACCGAGCGTGGCCATACCAAAATAATTTCCATGCAACCGCAAGCTGGGCAATCCGAGCACGAAGGCCACGAGAGCAACGGCCACGGGTGCTGCAATCAGCGCAAGCAGTGGAGGCAAGGAAAGCTTAACGGCCAGAATACCTGCGGTGTAGGCACCCAGACCGTAAAAACCAGCGTGTGCCATGGACATTTGGCCTGCAAAACCGAGGATGACGTTCAGCCCGGTAAGCAAAATAATCTTTATGCAGAAGGAGACGAAAACGGAGGTTATGTACTGATCCGGGCTGATAACCGGCGCAAGTATCAGAAACGCCGCAAACCCTATGAAAATCAAAATGTTATTTTTTTTCATGGTCCCACCCCTGTTGCTTCGCCAGAATACCGGCCGGTTTAACAAACAGGACGAAAAGCAGCACGGCAAAAGCGATGACGTTGGAATACAGGCTTGATATAAATCCTGCGCCTATTGATTCCACCAGGCCGATAATGAGCCCGGATGCCAGCGCGCCGTACATATTGCCAAGCCCGCCCAAAACCGCCGCCGAGAATCCTTTCAACCCCAGCAATGTGCCAGAATTGAACGATATCAGCGTAATAGGGGTTAGACTGGCACCCGCGATCGTTCCGAGAACTGCCGCCAGTATGAACGATTGGCGAACGGTCGTGATCAGAGATACGCCCATCGCCTTCGCCGTCTCGGCATCATCGGCGCTGGCCCGGATTGTAACGCCGGCCCTTGTGTACCTGAAGAACAACGTCAGCAAAACTGCGGCGGCAACGACGATGCCAAGGTTCCAAAGGGTCTGGGGCAGCAGCGCCGCGCCCCCGATTTTGATGGGAGTATCTCCCGTGAAGGGCGGAAAGGCGAATGTTTTCCTGTCGGTGGCTATCATCACAATGGCCTTTAATACCACCGCAAGACCGACTGTCGCAACCGTTATGCCACTGGGGGAGGGGCGCCGCATCCAACGTACGGTTATGGCCTCGCTGATGACGCCGGCAAGGACGCCTGCCCCTGCCGCCAGCGCCAGGCATGCAGGAACAGGCAAATTCCAGACTTCATACGCGCTGCCTGCGACGACGCCGCCAATCATGACATATTCGCCTTGCATGAAATTAATAGCCCGCGTGCCCATATACACGATGGAAAAGCCAACCGCGACCAGACTGTAAACAGCGCCGATGGTCAGTCCAGCAAAAATGACTTGGATAATTGTATTCGCAAACAGGCCATTCATCTCAGTTGCGCTCCTGGATTCGCTATCGCGCTATTCCACGAAGGTGAAACGCGTGCCATCCCATTTCATAACAGCGGCTTCGGAAGCACTTAGTCCGTCGTGTTTTTCGGAAGAGAAAGAGAATTTACCCTGTGCTCCCGAAAAATCTTTAAGGGATTCAAGCTCCCGCGCAACCGCGTCAGGTTCAGTCGAACCCGCGCGTTTGAACGCTTCCGCAACGAGATATATGCCGTCATAGGATTCCGCAGCGTATAGGTTCGGCGCTTCGTTGAATTTCGCACGATAGGTTTCCACAAATTTTCCGGCGCTCTCCTTCACGGGGTCCGAATCCGCCAGTTCGTCGTAGACAGGCAGTTTTGGCGCGGTGACAAAGGTTCCTATCGCGGCGTCACCGGCTTGTTCCATAAAGCGTTCGTCGGCAAAACCAAAGCAGTTCTGAATAATCGCATTTTCACTAAGACCGAGCTGCTTTGCGTTCTTGAGGAAGACAACACCGGCCGGAGACGCTGTCCACGCAAAATATGCCTGGGGTTTTTCCTGCGCTAATTTTGAAAGCTGAGGCGTCAGGTCTGTAACGCTCGTATCGAAGGTTTCCACGAAAAGTGTTATACCATGGTCCGGCGCCTGCTCTTCCATGGCTTGTAACGCCGGTTGACCGAACCCAGTATTGTCCGGCAGGAAACCAACCTTGGCGACGCCTTGCCCTTTCCAATATTCGAGTGTCTTCGCGGCAATCTCCGTATCATTGATCGTTGCCTTAAACACATATTTTCGAAGTTTCCCGTCAGAGGGCTTGACGATCTCCCTCGCGCCTTCCGTTGCGATAAAGATTGTTTTTGTTTCCTCTGCGATCTGCGCCATAGCGATCGCAATGCCGCTTTGGCTGCCGCCGCCGACAATGGCGTCTACCTTGTTGACGTCAATCAACCTGCGGGTCTGGATAACCGCGGTCTCGGTATCGCCAGCCGGGTCATAAAAAAACCACTCGATTGGGCGGCCGTTTATGCCGCCCGCATTATTGATTTCCTCGACCGCGAGTTCCGCGCCCTTCTTCATCTTATCTCCCACATACGCAGGAGGGCCCGTTACCGATTCAAGGGTCCCAATTCTGATAGGTTCCTGCGAAGGTGCGCCGGCCGCATCCACTTTGACCGCGGAGCCCGCAAGTCCTGCCAAAAGGGCGATGAGAACCGGTATTACAATAGCGATGTGTGTTCTTGTCTTCATGTTCATTCTCTCCTTTTTAAACATATTAAACATGTATGAACTATATGCTATAATATAGCGGAAAATTTCATGCTTGTCTAATACATAAATATATGTATACTTATATATTTTATATATTATTTGATTTTGGAACTGGAGGAAACCATTATGGAGTTAAGACATCTTCGTTATTTTTTGACGCTTTCTGAAGAACTGAATTTCAGTCGCGCGGCAAAACGCTTGAATATTTCTCAACCGCCGCTTAGTCAGCAAATCCGGCAATTGGAAGAAGAGCTGGAGGTGCGGTTGTTTTTCAGGACTAAGCGTTCTGTGACGCTGACGGACGCTGGAAAACTGTTTCGCGAAAAAGTATGCCTGATAATGGACGAGTTGGAAAAAGCACGGGAAGCTGCCCGAGAGGCAGAAGGAGGAGCCATCGGACATATCAGCATCGGATTCGCTGGCATCGCTTTCGGAATCATACCCCATCTGATACAGGATTTTCGGCAGTCGTATCCGGCGGTGGAACTCAGCGTGCGTCAGATTTGCACCACCGATCAGATTGAGGCTTTGCGGAATAATGGTATACAAGCTGGGATTCTGTGCGCCCCAGTGGAAAGCGGAGACATCGATTTTGACGTGATTCACAGGGAAGACTTCATCCTTGCGCTCTCGGCAAACCACCCTCTGGCCGCGAGAGGAGAAACCGTTGATATCCGGAATCTTTCCGCAGAGCGGTTTGTGATTACGCCGAAAAAATCTGGGGAGTCTTATTACAATCATATCATCAATATCTGCCGCCATGCCGGTTTCGACATCATCATAGGACAGGAATCAGAAGAAATCCACACAATACTTTCGCTGGTGGCTGCAGGAATCGGAATTTCCCTTGTGCCGGAATTCGCGCAAAACATCCAGCTAAAAGGTGTTTCCTACCATTCGATTGAAAACACGTCGCCCAATTCAATTGAGACCGCCATAGCCTGGCGGCATGGTGAAAACTCCCCGATTGTCAACACATTCATCCATTTTGTGAAAAACACGTTCACGATATAAGTTACAATATTCTGCCGCAGGCTTTGCTCACATACGCTCCGTGTTCATTTGCCTTCCCATTGAATGACCTTGGAGGCCTTCTGGTTTATTATCTCGCTTAACGAGAGCAATACTGTTTTAATAACGACTTGCCCTCTTCTAAACTTCCAACCCGCGTCAGCGGAGAGGGCCCGCTCTCACGGCGGGACTTGCGCGGGGCGTGGCGCGTGATGATGCATTTATTCCTGTGATATTTTCCCGGCGGCGCGTCTCCTTCCTCCGGCGACGACAAAGTACGGCGCGGCGACGAGCAGAACACCGCCGGCTATATTTCCGGCCGTCACTACGAGGATGTTGTAAAAATATCCGCCGGCTGACACGGTCTCGCCGTGCGGCAGCAGCATGCCGGCGGTGAGTATGGTCATGTTGGCAACGCTGTGCTCGAAGCCTATGGTGGCGAAGGCGTATATGCACCAGAATATCATGATCAGCTTGCTTCCTTCCGACTTGCACCTGTAGCAGCACCAAACTCCCAGGCAGACCATGAGGTTGCACAGGATGCCCCTGATAAACAGCTGAAGCGGGGGTATGTTCATCTTTGCGGCCGATGTGACGGCGATGAAATTCACTATCGCGTCAGACGATATTCCGCTTCCCCAGTAGAGCGCGGCAAGCAGGATCGATCCGGCCCAGTTTCCGATATAACACGCCAACCATACGCGGAACAGGCCGCCGGCCGAGACGGTGCGCTCAAACAACCCGGACGCCATGATGAAGTTGCTTCCGGTGAACAACTCTGCGCCGGCGAAGATCACCAGGCTCAGGGCCAGGCTGAACGAGCCTCCCATGAGAAGCTTCGCTCCGCCTGCCCCATCCATGAGACCTCCAATCGTCAGAAGCACGAGTGCTCCGAACCCGACGTAGATACCGGCGAGCATGGACGATATGAAGTATCCCGCCGGGTTATCCGACAGGAAATCGGCCTTCTTGCGCGCGGCCGCCGCTATGGCCAGAAATTCTTCCTCAAATATGGCAAACACTCCCCTTCGACGAATCGGCGAGGTCTTGGCGTTTCGATTTCAAACGAGCGCAACGGCGAGATGCCGTCTCCGGCATTAAAACAGCCCCGTCACCCTTCCGTTCGCGTCGATGTCGATCGAACAGGCGGAAGGTCTCTTCGGCAGTCCTGGCATCGTCATGATAGTGCCCGTTATGGGGATGATAAAACCGGCGCCTGCGGACAGCCTGACCTCTCTCACTGTGAGCGTGAATCCATCGGGGCGGCCCTTTCTGCTGGGATCGTCCGATATCGACGCCTGGGTCTTCGCCATGCAGATCAGGAGATTGTCATAACCGAGGTCGTGTATCCTCTTCAGGTCCTTCCTCGCTTTGTCGGTGTATACTATATCGCCGGCTCCGTAAATCTTCTTTGCTATGGCGCCTATCTTCTCGGTCGGTGATGCCGACTCCTCGTACAGGAAGTGAAACGTGTTGTCCCTCTCGCAGGCCTTTATCACCTCGTCGGCCATCTCAAAGCCGCCCTTTCCGCCGTTTCCCCAAATGTCGGACCTGACCACGGGAACGCCGACCCCGGCACACTTCTCGCTTATGAAGCGGAGTTCCTCCTCCGAGTCGGTTGGGAAGACGTTTATGGCGACCACCACTGGCAGGCCGAAGGACAGCATGTTCTCGACGTGCTTCTCCAGGTTTGGGATGCCGGACTGGAGCGCGGTCATGTCTATCTTCCCAAGCTCTCCTTTTTCGAGCCCGCCGTGCATCTTGAGCGCCCTTATCGTCGCGACTATTACGACCGCGTTCGGCCTGAGTCCGGCGAGGCGGCACTTGATGTCCAGAAATTTTTCGGCCCCGAGATCGGCCGCGAAACCGGCCTCGGTGACGAAGTAGTCGGCCAGCTTGAGGCCGTACCTCGTCGCCATCACGCTGTTGCATCCGTGTGCTATGTTCGCGAACGGACCGCCGTGGACGAACGCCGGCACGTGCTCCAGTGTCTGAACCAGGTTCGGCTTTATGGCGTCCTTCAGGAGCATGGCCATTGCTCCTTGCGCTTCGAGGTCACGGGCCTTGACAGGCGTTCCGTCGTATGTGTACGCCACTATGATCTCCGAAAGGCGGCTCTTCAGGTCCTCTATTCCCGTCGAAAGGCAGAGGATCGCCATTATCTCCGACGCAACGGTTATGTCGAACCCGTCCTCTCGCGGGACTCCCTCAGTTTTGCCGCCCAGACCTATGACTATATTGCGCAGCGCCCTGTCGTTCATGTCGAGGACCCTTCTGAACGTTATCTGACGCGGGTCTATCCCCAGCGGGTTGCCCTGCTGAATCGAGTTGTCCATCATGGCCGCGAGCAGGTTGTGCGCCGATGTGACGGCATGGAAGTCTCCGGTGAAGTGAACGTTTATGTCCTCCATCGGGACGACCTGGCTGTATCCTCCTCCGGCGGCGCCGCCCTTTATTCCGAACACTGGGCCAAGCGAAGGTTCCCTCAGCGCTAGGCAGGCCTTCTTGCCCCTCAGCGTCAGCGCCTGGGCGAGCCCGACAGATGTCGTGGTTTTCCCCTCCCCAGCCGGGGTAGGCGTAATGGCCGTGACCAGTATCAATTTGCCGTCCGGCCTGTTCTTTATCTTTTCCCAGAGCCCAAACGAAATCTTTGCCTTGTGCTTTCCGTAAAATTCGAGGTCGTCATCTCCGACGCCCAGTTTCGCCGCCACCTTCGCAATCGGTTCCATTTGACACCGCTGCGCTATTTCTATATCGCTCAACATTGACAACAAACTCCACCTCCGTTTTTATTTGACCGCTTGCACCGGCCAGCCCTGCTGACGGCCTCATGACGTGCTCAGTTTATTATTATACCCCATTCCACATTTCCGATTTAGATAATGATCCGCTCAAGGCTGGAAACGCTTTTATTGGCTTTGGACAAAACGTCCTCGGGCAGGGTGGAGATCCTCGTCAATACCGTGACATCCCGCAGCAATGTCATCCGCTTCGCCGAAAACAAAGGATGGGAGGCCTCTGCAGAGGAACGCGAGGGGGGCTGCAATGTCATCCTGCTGAAAGGCTGAATAAAGTAAACGGTCTCACAAAACCGGCCAGCATATACAATGTCAGCAGGTTAGCGGGCAAGGACCCTTAACCTGCTGACATTCGCTTGAATCGGGCTTTATTCCTAGACTAACGCCTCTTTCAGAATGAATAAAACGGCCAGGGCGTACATGACCCAGCTCACGCTCTTCCCTTTGCCGGTGAGGAGCTTTAACAGTACGCAGGAGACAATTCCGAACTCGATTCCGGTGGCGATGCTGTATGACAAAGGCATCATGAAGAACGACAGCATGGCGGGCACGAGATCCGTCCATTCTTCGTAATTGAGGTCACGCAGGCCCATCATCATGTAGATTCCAACCATGATCAGCGCCGGAGCGGTCGCGCAGGACGGCACGATAGCTACAAGCGGGCTGAAAAAAATGGCCAGCAGGAACAGGACTCCCACAGCGATCGAGGTCAGTCCCGTTCGCCCCCCCTGTGCTACGCCGCTGGCGCTCTCGACGTATGACGTCACTGTCGAGGTCCCCAGCACGGAGCCGGCCACCGTGCCGATGGCATCGGCCAGAAGCGCGCCCTTTGCGTTGGGCAGGCGTCCCTGTGAGTCGAGCATTCCGCTGCGATTGCAGACTCCGACCAGAGTCCCGACCGTGTCAAAAAAATCGACGAAGAAGAACGTGAACACGATAACCCAGAAGTCGAGGTTCGCGATCATGGAGAAGTCGAACTGCCAGAAAATCGGCGCAAGAGACGGCGGGGAGGAGACGAGCGAGGCCGGCAGGCTGACCGTTCCAAGCCCTACGCTCACGACGGTGATGACCACTATGCCTATCAGAAGCGCTCCGGTGACCCTGAAGCACTCCAGAACCACGATCAGCGCAAGACCGCACAGCGTCAGTATCGCAGGGACGTTGTTCTTCAGGCTGCCGAGGGTGAGCAGGGTCGCGTCGCTGTTGACGATGATGCCGCCGCCCTGAAGCCCGATAAATGCGATAAAGAGTCCGATTCCGCTTGCGATCCCGATTTTCAGGGTTTTGGGGATGGTGTTGACGATCTCCTCGCGCACTTTCGTGAGGGTCAGGACAATAAAGATAAAGCCCTCGACGAACACCGCCAAGAGCGCGACCTTCCACGACAGCTTCATTCCAATGACCACGCTGAAGGTGAAGAACGCGTTGAGTCCCATGCCCGGTGCCAGAGCTATGGGATAGTTGGCCAGAAACGCCATCAAAAACGTGGCGATGGCAGCCGACAGGCATGTCGCCACCATCAGGGAGTCGAATGGCATTCCTGTTTGGGATAGGATGCCCGGATTCACGAAGATAATATAAGCCATCGTCATAAATGTCGTGAGGCCGGCGAGTAATTCCGTTTTTACCGTGGTTTTGTTTTCCTTCAGCTTGAACTGCTTTTCCAAGAAAGACATCATTATGAATAACAACTCCCTCATTGCGTAATTTTATATGAGTATCAGGTTATCTCAGTATCGAACCCAAGATGCCGGGCCTGCGGCTCGCTCATGCGCCGGTTACCCCGATTCAACGCCGGGGAAGTAAAAAAGCGGCTGAATCCCTCCTTTGCCGATGTCCGCGTAGCCACGGTCAGTGATCTTGAGCTCCGGGATGACTGACAGGCAGAGGAATGACAGCGCCATGAACGGATGCGCGACCGAGACGCCCATGTCCCGCGCCGTCCTCTCGACATCCTCCAGGGCACGTGCCACGGACTCGGCATCCATTGTTGACATCAGCCCCGCCACGGGCAGCGCAAGGGAACCCAGTACATCGCCGCCGCATGTCACGGCCAGCCCTCCGCCGTTTTCTCCCAGAAAGGCCAGAGCGGTCACGATGGAGAGGTCATCCATCCCGGCCGCTACGAAGTTGTGCGCGTCGTGCGCAACGGAAGAGGCTATCGCGCCCGACTTCAGCCCCAGCCCCGAGACAAATCCGACGCCAAAACGCCTCGTGTCCCGATGCCGCTCCTGCACGACGATCTTCGACAGATCCCTGCCGGCGTCGGGAACGGCCGTTCCATCACGCGCCGGAAAATCCCTCTCGATAATGGAATTTGTAACCAGAGACCCCTCGTTCAGCTTGATGACGCGTACCCCTGCGCCCCGTGGGATTTTGACCTCCAACTGATCCGCCGTCAGAGGGGTGTAAGGACTCTCCCTCCGCCGAAATAATTTCGGATCGGCGGGACAAGCGCTTGTGCGGCAGATCTTCCCCTTATCAGCCGTCAAGCGCCCGTTCTTCCAGACCCTGTCGATCCGAAAGGTTTCGAGGCCGTCGACAAGCGCCATGTCTGCGCGCAGGCCGGGAGCGACGGCCCCTCGGTCCTTCAGCCCGAAGTATTCCGCTGGAGAAAGTGTCACCATCCTCAGCGCCGCCAGAGGATCGATTCCCTCCCGAACCATGACGCGAACCTTGGCGTCCATGTGCCCCACCCGCATGAGATATTTCGCCGTGACGTCGTCGGAGACGGCCATGCAGCGCGAGGCCAGCTCGGGCTTGTCACGCAGCAGAGGCAGAAGGCGGGCGAGGACCGGCGAGGAAGCGCCCTCGCGCATCATCAGCCACATGCCCCGGCGCAGCTTCTCCAGGGCTTCCTCGGGGGACACGCACTCGTGATCGGAGGAGACTCCCGATATCAGGTACGCGCAAAGCGCCTTTCCGCTCAAGCCCGGAGCGTGTCCTGTCAGCGGGACGCTTCCCGCCGCCTGGATCTTTCCCCATACAGAGGGATCTCCCGCGATTACGGCAGGGAAATTCATGACCTCGCCCAGGTGCTGGCACCATCCCCGTTCGAACATCTCACGAACTGAGTCCATCTCCAGATCTTCAAACGACGTCTCAAGTTCCGAAGCGGGGACGCAGGACGGCGCGCCCAGGAACACGTCCACCGGCAATCCCCTGCTGGCCGAGTACATATATTCCACGCCGTCCATGCCGAGGACGTTCGCGATCTCGTGAGGATCGGCCATAACGGTCGTCGTTCCGCGCGGGGCGACGCAATCGGCAAAAACGGCGGGGGTGAGCATCGTACTCTCTATGTGGACGTGTCCGTCGATCATGCCGGGGATCAGGATCATCCCCTCAGCGTCGACGACGGCCGATCCGCGGTAATCCTTTCCCACGCCGGCAATGCGGTTTCCCACGACGGCTACGTCGGCGTTCTCGTATTCCATCGTATAGACGTTGGCGACGCGCGCGTTTCTGACGACGAAGTCCGCGCTCCCGTCACCGCGCGCCGCATCGAGCAGTTTCATCAAACGACATCCTCCCTTCCGCCGCGCGGCCAGAACAGTTCTCCACAGTGGCCTTTTGAATTACGTATTATATCAAATTTCAGAGATGAATTGCGCCATGTTCGTTTCTCTATGGCGTGCCGAGCTTTTTCAGCAGGATCATCGCCAAAACGCCTGATATCAGCAACGAGGGCATCATGTGGCTGGCGTTGTATATTGCGGAGTAGATCCAGGGATTTTGGCCCTCTGGCGCGTAGCTCGCAAAGAAAATGACTCCCGAAACAACGTGACAGGCAAACCGGGCCGCGCCCGCCAGGATCGTTCCGAGCACGGGTTTTTCCTCGAAAAAACCGGCTGCCCCAACACAGGCAAGCGCCATCGGATAATCCAAGAGCGCCTGTATCGGGTGCGTGATGTAGCTGCCGAAGAGCATCATCAGCGCCCCGGACATTGCGCCGGCCGCCACACCCCATTTGAAGCCCCGTCTGTAGGAGAAGTAGAACAGCGGCGCCATCTCGAACGTGACGGAGCCGCCCTGCGGCAGCTCGAACATTCTGAATCCCGAAAACACAACTGCCAGGGCGACGCAAAGCGCCCCCTCGACCATCACCTTCAACCTGCCAGAACTTGCCGCTGCGTTCAATAAAAAAACCCCCTCCAAGTTGTTTTCGCACTGGGGGGAGATTAGAGGTTATCTCAGGTTGTAATTTTTCCTGAAACGGTCTCATTCTTCCTTCGCCGGTATTAACCGGATCAGGTTCCAAGGGTCGAAGTAAAAACTTCCTCTCAGCCTTCTTTTTATGAAAGCTCCCCCGATGCGCTCGTATGTTCCCGCATTTGGCGGCGGTTGTCAAGAATAACAGGAAGGGAACTGATGCCGCTATTTATCTGGCTTTGTCGAATTATAAGAGTTACCAGAAGGTGAAATTGCGAGCTGAATTCTTGTATGGGCTAAATTATTCGGGAATTGAGGTTACACAGTAAAAAAAGGTTCGGGAGAAATTCACCTGAACCCTTGGTATCACTGGAGCGGAAAACGGGATTCGAACCAGCGACCCTTGGCTTGTAAAGCCAATTTTACA